>JAWOCH010000424.1:0-3189 GCA_046483865.1 Candidatus Brocadiia bacterium
AGCGTTACGACATCCCCGCCATCGCGTTCATCAACAAGATGGACCGTGTGGGGGCGGACTTCGACCGCGTGGTGGAGGAGATCCGCATGAGGCTGGCCGCCCGCCCGGTGCCCGTGGTGCTGCCCCTCTACGAGGGGGACGACTTCGTGGGCATCCTGGATCTGGTGGATGAGAAGGCCGTCTTCCACAGCGACCACGACCTGGGCAAGAGCTACCACGAAGAGCCCGTGCCGGAGGCCGAGCGCGAGCGGTTCGAGACGTGGCGTCATCACTTGCTGGCCGAGGCCGGGGAGGCCGACGAGGCGGTGATGGAGAAGTTCTGCATGGACGAGCCGATTGAGCCGGAGCTTCTGCGTCGCGCGTTGCGCAAGGCGACGCTGGCCGGCGAGATAGTACCCGTCCTGTGCGGCTCGGCGCTGAAGAACAAGGGCATCCAGCGCCTGATGGACGCCGTGGTGGACTATCTGCCGTCGCCGGTTGATCTGCCCCCGGTGATCGGCATCAAGGGGGACGAGGAGATGGTCGAGCGCCATCCCAAACCGCAGGACCCTCTGGCGGCCCTCGCCTTCAAGGTCGTCACCGATCCGCACATGGGACGGCTGACCTATTTGCGCGTTTACTCGGGCACGCTGGAGGCAGGCAGCCACGTCTACAACGCCACGCAGGAGAAGCGCCAGCGCGTGAGCCGACTGCTGGAGATGCACGCCGACGACCGCCAGAACCGCGAGGCCCTGAGCTGCGGGGAGATCGGCGTGGCCGTCGGGCTCTCCGACACCACCACGGGAGACACCCTCTGCACCGAGGAGCATCCGGTGGTGCTGGAGGCGATGGAGTTCCCCGCGCCGGTGCTTTCGGTCAGCATCAAGCCGCGCAGCAGCACGGAGAAGGAGAAGCTGGGCAAGGCCCTGCGCGCACTGTCCGCCGAGGACCCCACCTTCACGGTGACCCACAACTCCGAGACCGACGAGACGGTCATCAGCGGCATGGGAGAGCTGCACCTGGAGGTGCTGATGGAGCGGCTGCGCCGGGAGTCCGGCCTGGAGCCCGAGGTGGGTGCCCCGGCGGTCGCCTTCCGGGAGACGGCCACCCGCCGTGCCACCATCGAGCACAAGCACATCAAGCAGACCGGCGGCCACGGGCAGTACGCCCACGTGGAGCTGGAGCTGGAGCCGCTCGATGCGGGCGAGGGCTTCGAGTTTGTCAACGAGATCCGCGGCGGGAACGTTCCCCGGGAGTACATACCCGCCGTCGAGCGGGGCGTTGTGGACGCCATGGCGGAGGGCGTGTGGGCGGACTCGCCCGTGGTGGATGTGCTGGTGCGCCTGGTGGACGGTTCGGCCCATGAGGTGGATTCCTCGGAGATGGCTTTCCGCACGTGTGCGCGCGAGGCTTTCCGCCGCGGCTTTTTGCGGGCCAGGCCCCGGCTGCTGGAGCCGGTCTGCCGCATCAACATCGTTACACCGCAGGAGTATGCCGGTCCCGTCGGTTCGAGCATCTCCGTGCGGCGCGGGCGCATCACGGCCACCGAGTCGCGTGGCAGCGGCCAGCTCATACGCGGCGTCATCCCACTGGCCGAGACGTTCGGCTACGCCACCGAGCTGCGCAGCATCACCAGCGGGCGGGCCAGCTTCGACCTGCGCTTCGAGCACTACGAGCCCGTGCCGGCGGGCCTGGCCGAGGAGATCGTCCGCCGCAGACGCGAACAGGAGTAGCGGACAGGTCTGAGCCTGCCGAATGGCGCAGAGGGCCTGCGCTTTCGTTCGTCGCCGGCCTTTTCGCACACGCGGCGTGGCCGCTATAATGAAGCAGAAGGGACTTTGGTGGGGGAGGAAGGCACTATGCGCGAGGGAGACATGTGGCGTCACATGCGCAAGCAGTTGGGCGACATGGCTGACACGGTTGACGCGGCACTGCGGCACGTGCCGGGCATAGGCGCACTGGCACGGGAGATGTATCCGCCCGTCAACGTCTACGAGAGTTCGGAGGAGATCATCGTGCGCGCCGACGTGCCGGGCATCGCCAAGGCCGACCTGGACATTGAGCTGGTGGACCGGGCGCTGAGCATTCGGGGAAACCGCGCACCGGACGCCTACGAGGATTACCGCTGCCGGGCTGCGGAAATACCTTCCGGTGAGTTCAGCCGGGAGATCCGTCTGCCTGCCGCCGTGGACCAGGAAGCGGAGGCGAACGCCACCCTCCACGACGGCGTGCTCACGGTGCGGCTGAAGAAGCAGCAGCCGGAACGCGGCAGGAACATACCCGTCGAGGAAGCTTGAGGAACCCCCGACGGCCGTCTCAGGAGTGGTAACTGAACGAGGAGCCTCGATGGTTGATCAAGAGAAGGTAACGGAAGTTCTCGATGGGTTGCGTCCGTCGCTGCAGGCACACGGAGGCGACGTGCAACTGGTCGAAGTCACCGAAGACGGCACCGTCAAGGTGCAGTTGCAGGGCGCCTGCAAGGGCTGCCCTATGGCGACCATGACCATCCGCCAGGGCGTCGAAGCCCGGCTGAAGGAGGCGATACCCGAGGTCAAGGGGGTGGAGGCCGTCTGAGCGAAGGCACAGTCTGACCACGCGCAGGATGCGGAACCGAAGGGGCGGGGGACGCAACTCCCCGCCCCGATCTTTCTGGGAACGGACCATGCGAAAGCCGATATCCATCTACTGCGACTGGGCGCTGCACGACGAGCTGGGCGACGACGTGCGCCTGAGCCATGGGCTGACCATGGAGGCGCTGGACGTGCTGGAGAGGTGGCAGCGGGAGCACGGGGTCAGCTTCGATTACTACCTGCTGGATTGCTTCTGGTTCAAGCAGCCCGGTGACTACACCAGTTTCGACCCCGAGATGTGGCCGGATGGGTTCGAGCCCGCCCGCCGGCGCATGGAGGATCTGGGGATGACTCCGGGCTTGTGGCTGGACACGACAGGCGCTGCCGTGGCCGGCTGGCGGCCCTGGTCCAGCCGGGAGGCCGAGCACGGGTGGGCTCCGTGGGCGGAGAGCCTGGACGTGCACTCGAACTGGAGCTACTGCCTGTTCGACGGGCCCTACGGTGACGGGCTGCGCCGGGTCATGCTCCACGCCGTCGAGCAGTGGGGCGTGGGCCTGTTCAAGTTCGATTTCGCCGACTTCCGCGCCGTCTCGGAGCGCTGCCGCCACCTGGACGAAGGCGAGGTCTACCGTCGCAACGT
>JAWOCH010000431.1:0-15274 GCA_046483865.1 Candidatus Brocadiia bacterium
GAAAGGATCACGGCCGAGGGCGGCCGTGCTACATGATTCTAAACCGCCTCTGGACCGTGAAGTTGGCAGTTCGGATCGCTTCACTCAGACAACTGAATGACCCTGGGCCTGCTTCCACGGGCAGTATAGGCCCGCAAGCTGACTGTGGTCAACCGGCCCGCCGACTTGCGGGGCTCTGGGGACTGGCCTACAATGCCCCGGCGTTCCTGCCCCGGCGGTGGAGGGCCCCACATGCCCCTGCGCATCCTGGCGCTCGAGCCCTACTACGGCGGCTCTCATCGGGCCTTCCTGGACGGCTATCGGCGCGGCAGCCGCCACGTCCTCGAGCTGCTGACGATGCCCGCGCGCAAGTGGAAGTGGCGCATGAGGGGGGCGGCCCTCTACATGAGCCAGCAGGTCCGGGAGCGCAAGGGCGAGTTCGACCTGCTGTTGGCCAGTGACTACCTGGACCTGGCCGCGTTGCGCGCGCTGGCGCCCGATGCGCTCCGCGGCGTGCCCCTGGTGGCCTACTTCCACGAGAACCAGATCACCTACCCCCTGTCCCGCGAGGACGAGCGCGATTACCAGTTCGGCTTCACCAACCTGACCACCTGCCTGGCGGCCGACCGCGTGCTGTTCAACTCCCGGTATCACATGGAGAGCTTCCTGGAGGCCGCGGCCGATCTGCTCGGGCAGATGCCCGACTTCGTCCCGGACTGGGCGCCGGAGCGCATCCGGGCGCGTAGCGACGTGATGCCGGTCGGCGTGGACCTTGGCTCGATCGACCGTCAGCGCGACCAGTCCCCGCCGCGAACAGGTCCCCTGACCATCCTGTGGAACCATCGCTGGGAATACGACAAGGGGCCGGAAGCGTTCTTCGAGGTCACGGCAGAGCTGGCCCGCTCCGGCCGCGAGTTCCGCCTGGCGGTCACCGGGCAGCAGTTCCGGGACTCCCCCGACGTGTTCGAGCGGACGCGGCGGGAGCTGGCCGACCGGCTGGAGCACTGGGGCTACGTCGAGGGGCGCGACGACTACTGCCGCGTGTTGCTGGGCAGCGACGTGGCGGTCTCGACGGCGCGGCAGGAGTTCTTCGGCATCTCGGCCGTCGAGGCCGCCTACGCGGGCTGCGCGCCATTGCTGCCGGACCGGCTGAGCTACCCCGAGCTGGTGCCGCCCGAGTGGCACGAGACGTGTCTCTACGCGGATGGGGCGGATCTGTACCGACGGCTGGCGCATTGGACAGAACATCCGGAGGAGGCCCGCTCGGTGGACCTGCGGGAGGCGTTCGGTCGCTTCGGCTGGGATCGGGTGGCCCCGCGCCTGGACGACGTTCTGCAGCGGGTGCACGGAGGGGGGCCATGATTGAGTTCGCCGCGCCGGGGTTCCTGTGGGCGCTGCCCGCCGTCGCGGTGCCCGTGGTCATCCACCTGCTGTTCCGGCGCCGCTATCGCACCGTCCCCTGGGCGGCCATGCAGCACCTGCTGCGGGCCGAGAGGGCATCCCGGCGCAGCATACGGTGGCGCTACCTGCTGTTGCTCGCCCTGCGCGTGGCGGCTGTCGTGTTGCTTGTGCTGCTGTTCGCCCGACCGGGGCTCACGGGGGCACTGCCCGGGACGGGCGGCATCGAGCAGGGAACGGAAGTGGTCGTCCTGCTGGACGCCAGCGCCAGCATGGAGCACCGGCCGGAACAGGCCAGTGCGTTCGAGCGCGCCACCGACTACGTCCGCGCAGTGGCCGACCGTATCACGGGCCGGGGCGCCGGGATGACGGTGTTGATCAGCGGGCGGACCGAGCCCGTATTCTCCGGCCGCCTGGGGGACGGCGGGCTGGAGGAACTACAGGCTGCGCTGGCCGACGTGACAACTCACGCCGCACCGCTCAAGCCGGAGCGAGAACTGGACCAGTTGGCGCAACTGGCTGCGGAGCGGGCGCGCTTCCACGTGGTCACCGATCTGCGCGCGGAGGACTGGGGTCGCCAGGATGTGCGCCCCGGTGTGCAGCAGGCGCTGGCCGGCCTCCAGGAAAGGGGGCCGGTGCGTATCGTGGACGTAGGTGGCGAGGGCAGCCCCGGGGCGGCGGTTGCGCGCATCGAGGGCGAAGGGCGGTTCGTGTATGCCGGGTCCCGCGCCGTGTTCCGTGCTCTGCTGACCAACGACGGGCCCGACACGGTCCCGGCGGGCCAACTGGAGGTGCAACTCGACGGGGCCGCGCTGGCGCCGGTGGCCCACCCGGAAGTCCCGCCGGGGGACAGCGTGGCAGTTCCCGTGCCCGTCGAGGCCCCGCCGGCGGGCAGTCACGTGCTGGGCGTCGCATTGCGGGCCGAGGACGCTTTCCCGCCGGACGACCGCCGTTTCCTGGGGTTCCGCTCGGTGGACCAGGCGCCCGTGCTGGTGGTGGAGGGTCGGCCGGGTTCGGCGCGCTACCTGCGGGCGGCGCTCCGCCCGACGAGTGGGCCGGGCCTGCGCCCGGAAGTCCGCCCGGCCAGCGGTCTGCCGCCGGCGGAGCTGAAGACCTACGCCGCAGTGTTTCTGTGTGACGTGCGCGATCCCACGCTGTGGGCGGATGACCTGGCCGCTTATGTCAGCGGCGGCGGGCGGCTGGTTGCCTTCCTTGGCCCCCACACAGACCCGGTTGCCTGGAACAGCTCAGCCCTGGCCGGGGAAGACGGCCTGATTCCGGTCCTGATCGGCCAGTCGGCGGAGGGCGTCGCGGCGCTGGAGCGGTTCACGTTGGGCGACCCGTTGCTGGCGCCGTTTGCGGGCTGGCAGCCGTTGTTTGGCGCGGCGCAGTTCCGCCGGTTCCGCCGCGTCCGGCCGCTGGAGGGCGCGCGAGTGCCGATGCGCTTCGGCGACGCCGATGCCTCCGCCGCCATGGTGGCCATCGAGCGCGGCGAAGGGCTGGCTGTGCTGTTCCCCACCACCGCCGACGACACCTGGCACGACTGGCCGCGCTCGGAGCTGGGCCGGGCCGGCTACGTGGCGCTGATGCTCTACCTGGTCGAGCACGGTCCGGCGGCGCGGCCGGAGCTGAACGTGTCCGCCGGCCAGCCCCTGAGCTATCCGACGGCCGCGGGGCAGGCGGGAGCCGCCGTGCTTCAACCCCCCGGCCGATCCGAGCCGCAGACGGTGCGCCCCCGCCTGCTGCCGGACCGGGAGGGCCTCCACTGGACGAGCGAGCCGCTGCTTCGGGCCGGCCTTGGGCGCCTGCGACCGCCGGGGCAGGGCGAAGTGCTCTTCGCCGTCAACATGCCGGACACCGAGCGGCGGCTGGGGAAGGCGCGGCACGACGTGGTGCGCCGCGCCGGACGGGGCGGACGGCTGCGCGTGGTCTCCTTCGACGCGCGTCTGCCCGAAGGCACAGAACGAGCGGGCGCGGGTCTCTGGCCGCTGCTGGCCGGGCTGCTGGCACTGGTCCTGGTCACCGAGAGCGCGCTGGCCCACCTGTTCAGCAACCCGGGCGCCGCGCCGGAACGGGAAGGGGGCCGCCCGTGGACGGCGTGACGTCGCTGCGGTTCGTGTGGGCGGGCCTGCCGCAAGGGGCCCTGGCGCTGCTGTGCATGGCGCTCGCGGTTGCTGTGCTGGGCGGCGTGTTCCTGCTCTACCGTGGCGAACGCGCGGACCGTCGGCGGTGGGTTGCATGCGGGCTGCGCATGGTGGTCCTTGCCGGCGTGGCGCTCATCCTGCTGCGCCCCTCCGTGGCCCGCGACGTGGAGCGCACGTTGCCCGGCCGCGTCGTCGTGCTCGCGGACAGGTCGGCGAGCATGACGGTGCAGGACGCCGCCGACGGACGCACCAGACACGAGGCGCTCACTGATATCGTCAGTGGTGAAGCCGGCATTCTGTCACGGCTTGCGGAGGTGAACCGGGTGGAGATGAGCGTATTCGCGCAGCAGGTCCGGCGGCTGCTCGAAGCTGATCGCGGGGCCGGGCAGCCCTCTCTGCCCGAGTGGGAGCCGACGGGGCAGACGACGGACCTGGCCGGGGCGGTCGCGGCGGGGCTGGAGCCGTCGGAGCGGCTGGCCGCCGTGGTGGTTCTCTCCGATGGCCGCCAGACGGCGGAGGGCAGCCCGGCCGAGGCGGCCCGTCGCGCGCAGCGGGCCGGAGTGGCGCTCTACACCATCGGTCTGGGCACGGAGGCCGCGCCTCGGAACGTTGCTGTCGATCAGATAGTGTCGAACGACTACGCCTTCCGCGACCAGCCGCTGCGCATGACCGCCCTGGTCCGGGCGCAGGGCTACGCCGGCCGGCCGGTCGAGGTCGTACTCACCGCCCGCGGACCCGCTGAAGAGCCGGGGCGGGAGGTGTTGCGCAGGGGACTGATTCCGGCGGACCGGGGCTTCCAGCAGGTGGACCTGACCCACGCGCCGCAGCGGGCCGGACCGGTGGACTACGTGGCCAGCATAGAGCCGATGGACGGCGAACGCACCGCGGAGAACAACGCCGCCTCCCGCCGGGTCATGGTGAAGGACGAGCCGTTGCGCGTGTTGCTGCTTGCCGGCGGGCCGTCGCGGGAGTACCGATTCATCGCGCCGTTGCTCGAGCGCAGCCGGGAGTTTGCGGTTGACGCGATGCCTGCCGGTCCCGCGCCCTCGGCGCAGGAGCTGGCCGGCTACGCAGTGGTCGTCCTCTGCGACGTTGGGCCGGCGGTGCTGACGCGGGACCGAACCCGCGCCCTGGCGCGGCTGGTGGACGAGGAGGGCGTTGGGCTGGTCTTCGGCGCCGGGCCGACGCACACGCCGGAGCAGATGCTCGATCCGCAGATGGATGCTCTGCGCGAACTGCTGCCGGTGGTGCCCGACACGGCGGCCGTGCGGGCCATGGTCGGCGGCGGCGGGCCGTACGCCGTTCCCCGGCCGGTCGAGCCCGTCCCGGATGCGGCTCATCCCGTGCTGCAGGCCGCGGCGGGGGAGCAGGATGTCGTCGCGTTCTGGAGCAGCGTGCCGCCGCTCTACTGGGTTCTGCCGGCGTCGCGTCCGAAGGCCGGCGCTGCGCCCCTGTTGCGCTGCACGGGTCCCGACGGGGAGGCGATACTGCTGGCCGCGCAGCCCTACGGGCTGGGGCGCGTGCTCTACTGCGGTTCGCCGGGCACGTGGCGGTGGCGCCGTGTGGGCATCGAGCCGTACGAGCGGTTCTGGCTCTCCGCCGTGCGCTATTGCGCGCGGGGCGCCCTGGGGGCTCGGGCGGGGCGGGCCGCGTTGATACTGGAGCGCTCCGAGTATGAGCCCGGCCAGCCGGTGACCATCCGCGCCCGCCTGCGGGACGAAGACCTGAGTCCGTTGGAAGCGGAGACGGTTCAGGTGACGGTCGAGCACGGCGGCCGCGCCGTCGGCCGGGTCGCCCTGCGCCCTGCCGACGCGCCGGGCACCTACCAGGGCGTGTTCTATCCGCGCGGCTTCGGGCAATTTGTGGCCATCTACGAGGCGCCCGACGGCCTGCGTGTGGCGGAGCCGTTCCAGGTCAGGCGTCCGGAGGCGGAGTTCGCCGACGTGCGCATGGACAGGGGGGCGCTGGAGCGGATGGCCCGCCTGAGCGGGGGGCAGTATCTGGAGCCGCAGCAGGCCGACCGTCTGGCGGAGTTGATCCCGGACAGGTCACAGACCGTGGTGGAGCGGGGCCCGCTGCGGCCGGCGTGGGCCCGGCCGTGGATCCTGGCGCTGCTGGTGGGCCTGCTGGCCGGGGAGTGGGTTCTGCGCAAGCTGATGGGGTTGCTCTGACAGCCTTCAGCCTGCTCTGCAGAAAGCACGGCTCCGGCGTCACGGATCACCGACCACGCTCCGGCCGGGGGCCCGTGTGTAGCACAGGCGCCCTCGCCTGTGGCCATTCCCGGCCGAGGGCGGCCGGGCTACATGCCTTCAGTCGCGTTCCCTGGGATCGTCGGGGTATCTGACGCACACCAGCGTCAGCCCGCGTGCAGCGGCGGTGGGCCCGGCCGCCGTCCGGTCCCGCGCCGCCAGCGCGTCGGCGAACTCCCCCGGGTCCATGTAGCCCCGGCCCACCTCGATGAGCGTGCCTACGATGATGCGCACCATGTTGTAGAGGAACCCCTCGCCCTCGATGAAGTAGTGCAACTCGTCTCCGCTTTCGACCAGTTCGCTGCGCAGAATCCGCCGCACGCAGCTCTGGACGGTGGCGTGCTCGCTGGCGAAGCTGGTGAAGTCGTGCTCCCCCTCCAGCAGGGCCGCGCACTCGGCCATCTTCCGGATGTCCAGCGGCTGCCAGCGTCGCAGGACGTAGCGCTCGCGCAGGGGCCGCCTCGGGCCGCTGATCAGGATGCGGTAGCGGTAGAGCTTCGAGGTCGCCCGGCGTTGCGCATCGAAGTCGGCGGCCACCCGTCGGCAGTCCAGCACGGAGGCGTCGGCGGGCAGGTAGTGGTTCAGGGCGCCTCTCATGCGCTCCGGGTCCAGGTCGGACTCCGTGTCGAAATGCGCGGTCTGCCCCTCGGCGTGTACGCCGGCGTCGGTGCGTCCCGCGCCGCAGACGCGCACTTGCTCGCCTGTGGTCCGCCGAACGGCCTCCTCCAGCGCGCCCTGCACGGTGCGCCCCTCGGGCTGGACCTGCCAGCCGCTGAAGTCGGTGCCGTCGTATTCGAGCGTCAGCAACAGGCGGCGCATGAGCGGCTCCATGGATGCTGCGAAGGTCGGCTCCGGGGACTGTACCGCAGGCCGCGCGGGGCGTCAAGCCTGCGGAAGGGCCGTGTGGCAGGGTCATTCAGAAGTCGTCAGCAGCGCACGTTCCCCCGGCCCAGAACCCGCACAGTGTGTAGCCCAGCCGCCCTCGGCTGGGGGCAGAAGACGGATCACGGCCGAGGGCGGCCGTGCCACATAGGCCAGGTCCCTTCTCGGGCAGCATCTCCGCAGTTCAGGTCGGTTCAGTCAGAGAATTGAATGACCCTGGCCGTGTGGTTGAACGGTTGAGGCGAGTCCCCTATCGTGACCCCCTGCCCTATAGTCTGGCGCCAGATGCAGACTGGCGGAGTGCCCGCCGCGGACGCAGGCGAGGGCCCTGGTAAACCTGCCTCTGGAGCCACATTGGGAGCGGCGTAGCCCTGTGGTCAGGCCCCAAGCGGCGGCAAGCAGCCCTTTGTGCAGCTCGTGCGTACTTGCCCGATAGGGTTACTGCATTCGGATTGCTGTGCGGAAGCCGGGGGGCAAGCCCCCCAACGGCAGAGCGGTGGCAAGCCACCGCACTCCAGAAGCTACTCCTTCGTTGCTACACCCAACTCCGCGGGACTGGAAGATAACGCTCCACTGGAGGCAGGGCACATGACCGATACAGAAGATAAGTACTATGCGGATATGGTGGTTGCTGCCATCGACATTCTTGGGTTTCGCGCTCTGCTTGAGTGCGACGACGAGTGCGAAGCCGCGATGCAGTCGGCGAAGACCCTCATCGAGAACGCTCCCCATCAGTATGTGTATGATTCACCAGATATGGGAACGCCTTGCGACAGGTTGTACAAGGATTGGCTTCACTTGGGTGATGCTTTGTATCTCTTTGGTGATCCGCAGGCAAGCATTGCTGACCAGGCGCTCGGGCTGATGGCGAAATCCGTTGGGCTGCTCTGTCTCGGCTTTCGTCTGTGGAGCGGCGGTGAACGCGGGCGGCTGATACGCGTTGGAGTGGCGCGCGGTGACCTGCGAGTGGCGGGATCAATTGACGGGCGAGAGGCCCCCATTCGGCTGGGTTCGGCCATGAGCCGGGCGTACAGGCTGGAACGAGATCAGGAGTGGATCGGGGGCGCGATCGATAGCACTATCCCAGTACTGAGCGAGGAACAATACCGCATTCAGTACGACGTCCCGCTCAAGGACGGCTCCGAATGGCAGGGACACTGCAAGGCGCTAAACTGGGTAGCTGCGGCAGCCCAGAACCCGGACTTTCTGGACGTTGAACCTGTGCCGGGCTGGTTCCAGGACGCTGCCGCCCAAGAGAAGGACGAGAGGGTCAGCCGCAAGTACTGCAACACCGCACAATTCGTAACGCATGCGCTGTCGGCGCTGAGTGACGCACGCGGTGGCGCGGGGACGGCCGGTGGTTGAAGGCGCGCTACGCCGCTTCTATAATGCCTGTGCTCCGGCACTTGGGAGCGTTCCGGTTGCCAGGGATCCCGTCTCGACCGGGGGAGAGCCCCTCATGCGCTGGTCGCGCGCGTTCATACCCACTTTGCGTGAGAGCCCGGCCGATGCGGTGGCGTTGAGCCATCGTCTGCTGGTGCGTGCCGGCATGTTGCGGCGCGTCGGCAGCGGCGCTTACTGCTACCTGCCCCTCGGGCTGCGCGTTCTGCAGAACGTCATGCGCATCGTGCGGGAGGAGATGGAGCGGGCGGGGGCCCTGGAGGTGCTGATGCCCGCGCTCCTCAGCTCCCAGACGCTGGAACGCAGCGGCCGGGCGGAGGCGTTCGGCCAGGATGTGTTCAGCTTCAGCGACCGCCACGGCCGCGACCACGTTCTGGCGCCGACCCACGAGGAGGTGTTCACACGACTGGTGGGCGACGAAGTGAGCAGCTACCGCCGGCTGCCGCTGATCCTCTATCAGATCCAGACCAAGTTCCGCGACGAGGAGCGTCCCCGGTTTGGCCCTTTGCGCACCCGCGAGTTCATCATGAAGGACGCCTACAGCTTCAGCGCGGACCAGGAGGGACTGGACGCCTGCTACGAGCAGATGCGCCAGGTCTACGAGCGCATCTTCCGTCGCTGCGGTCTGGAGACGCTCACGGTCGAGGCCGAACCGGGCGTGATGGGAGGCGAGCAGTGCCACGAGTTCATAGCGCCCTGTGGCGTCGGCGCGGACCAGTTCGTGCGCTGCCCCGGCTGCGGTTACGCGGCCAACGTCGAATGCGCCGCCGCGCCTCCGCCGGAGGGTGCCGCAGCGCAGCAGGCTGAGCGGCCCCGGCTGCAGAAGGTGGACACGCCGGGCCGGACGAGCGTCGAGCAGGTCACCGAGTTCCTCGGTGTGGCGCCTGAGGAACTCATCAAGACCATCATCTACATGGCGGATGCCCGGCCCGTTGCTGTGCTGGTCCGGGGCGATCACGATGTGAACGAGGCCAAGGTCCGCCGGACGCTCGGCGCAAAGTCGCTTCAGTTGGCCGACGCCCGCACCGTGGAGCAGGTAACGGGCGCTGCGTTGGGCTTCGCCGGGCCGGTCGGCCTGGAGGGTGTAGAGCTAACTGTGGACCATGCCGTTGCGACTATGCCGCAGGCCGTTACGGGCGCCAACGAGGGGGACGCGCATCTGGTCGGCGTGGTGCCGGGGCGGGACTTCCCCGTCGGGCAGACGCGCGACCTGCGCTACGTGACGGCGGACGATCGCTGTCCCTCCTGCGGACGGGAGACAGCCGTGGGCGAGGGCGTTGAAGTAGGCCACATCTTCAAACTGGGCACAGACTACAGCGCCCGGCTCGGCGCCACCTTCATGGACGCCGACGGGGAGAACCGCCCGTGCGTGATGGGCTGTTACGGCATCGGCGTGAACCGCATTGTGGCGGCCCTGATCGAGCAGACGGGGACCGAAGACGGCGTGCGCTGGCCGGATGAGCTGGCGCCGTACCAGGCCGTTGTGATGCCGCTGGACCCGAGGGACGAGCAGATCAGCAGCGCTGCGGAGCAGGTCTACCGCAGTCTGGCACGGGCAGGAGTGACCGTGCTGCTTGACGACAGGCCGGAGCGGTCGGGGGTCAAGTTCAACGACGCCGACCTGATAGGTTTCCCCGTGCGCGTCGTCATCGGAAGGCGTTACCTGGACAGCGGGCAGTTGGAGTTGCAGGATGGCCGCGACGGTTCCCGCAGCGATGTGAGTCCGGGCGAGGCCGTAGAGGCCGTACGCGACCGGTTGAGCATGGCAGTCTCCGCAGGAGAGAAGTAGTATGGGCGAAACCAGGAAGCCACGGGCCGTTAACCTGATCTGCGCCGTGCTGGCCGGCCGGCCGGAATGGCTCAAGGTGGCGCGCGACCGGCTGGAGAGGTCGTTCGGGCCGATTGACCTGGCCAGCGATACGTGGCCGTTCGATCAGACGGACTACTACGCCGCCGAAATGGGCGAGGGCCTGCTGCGGCAGGTGTTCAGCTTCGCCGAGCTGGTCGCCGCCGACAACCTGGTGGCGGTCAAGCACACGACGAATCGCCTGGAGAAGGAGCTGGCCCGGAGCCTGGAAGCCGAGCCCGAGCGGCCCGTGAACCTGGATCCCGGCTACATCGGCCTCTCGAAGCTTGTGCTGGCAACCACAAAGGACTACACCCACAGGATATACCTGGGCGGCGGAATCTACGCCGAGGTGACACTGCGCTGGCGCGACGGTGCCTTCGAGCCCTACGAGTGGACCTATCCGGACTACCGGCAGGAGCGGCAGCGGGAATTCCTGACCCGGGTCCGGCGCGCATACCGCGAGAAACTGGACAACCCCAGGAGGTAGCAGGCCCCATGGAGCGGACGCTTGTATTCATGAAGCCGGACGCGGTCAGGCGTCGCCTGGTGGGCGAGATCATCTCGCGTTTCGAAAGCAGGGGGTTCAGCATAGTGGGGCTGAAGATGCTGCGGCTGGAGGAGGAGTTCGTGCGGGATCACTACGCGGCACACCAGGGCAAGGAGTTCTACGAGCCGCTGGTCCGCTACGTGAGTGACGGCCCCGTGGTGGCTCTGGTGCTGGAGGGCAAGAGCGCCGTGGCAGTGGTCAGGCGCATGTTGGGGCAGACGTTCGGTTCGGACTCCGCGCCGGGCACCATACGCGGGGATTACGCCCTGAGCAACCGTTTCAACCTGGTGCATGGCAGCGACAGCGCGGAGAGCGCGCGGCGGGAGATTGCCCGGTTCTTCACCGAACAGGAACTGATGAGCTATCCCCCGGCGGCAACCCGTTGGATATACGACCACAGCGGCCCAGAGCCGGTCTGAAATAACTCAGGGAGGCAGATTATGTGCAGTGGCTTGTTGACGCAGCGGCCTGTCGTTCTGTTGCCCGCCGTTTCGCTTCTGGTGCTTGCGTTCGCGCTGGCGGGGTGCGCTGCTGACGACCAGATAGCGCCTCCGCAGCGGCGGCTCAGCGAGCCACCAGAAATGGACCAGTTGGTCTCCCGCGTGCTGAGCCAGGCTGCCGGCTGGAAGACGCTGACGGCGCGCTGTGATGTGATTGTCCGCAGCAACCGCATCCGGGCGAGGGGCGGCCAGGTGGACTTGCGCAGAGGGAAGCTCTACATGGAGAAGCCCGGAAAGATCAACCTGACTGTGCCCGCGAAGGGCCAGCACCGCGTGCGGCTTGTGGGCGACGGCAAGCGCTATCTGGTGGACATGCCGGTTTTCGGCGTGCGGTTCACGGGGCGCTACGGGGACCCCTTGCCGAAAGAGGGCACCAGTGTCGCGGTGGCCCCCGATGATCTGGTGGATGCCTTCGATCCGGTCTACGTGTTGCTGGGCAAAGTGCAGGTGCCCAGGCAACAGGGAGTGACGCTCTGTGTCGACTCCCTGCGCACCGTCAGAGAACCGGAGCCGAAGGTGCTGCCCGGCTACACGCTGATGTTCTCCTGGCAGGAGGCAAAGCTGATAGCCATGTGGAAATACCGGGCAGACGGCTCGATCCGCGTCGAGACCAGGTTCGCGCGCAGAGAGCCCTTCGAGAACCAGGATGGGGAGGGTGTGGTGGTGCCCACCCGTCTGTGGCTGGGCTACCTGCAAGGGCCCACGGCCCTGGTGCTGCGCCTGCGCGATGTCAAGCTGGACGACGAACTGGAGACCGGCCTGTTCGAAGTCGGTCGCTGAGGCGAACCACCGGTTTATGAAGGGCGGCGATTCGCCACTGATTCGCGGATCGTGTAGTTGACGAGTCGTCACCCAGGGCCCGTCATTCCCTGGCGTTCAGCGCGTCGGCAGTCCCGGGATGGTGACCAGCTCGAGGTAGTGGGCGACTGCGGCGGCGACCGCCGCTACGATGATCAGGATGATCAGCGTCTTCATCATGCCGCCGCTGCGGGCGCTACCGGAGCCGGCCTGCTGGTAGTCGCGGTAAGCTGCCGCGCAGGATCGGCTGCAGAACACGCCGTTCTCGTTCTTGAAAGCGCACTCGTCGCAGACCGGTTTGTGGCACTGGACGCACCGGAACTGCGCCGGCCTATCGTGACAGACCACGCACTTGCTCTCCATGCGGCTCCCTCCTCCCGTCCTACAGGATGTAGCGCGTCAGGTCCTCATCCTCCACCAGTTCGGCGAGCTTCTCGTCAACGTAGTCTCTGTCCACCGTCACGGCATCCGGGGCGATGTCCGGGGCTTCGAAGCTGACCGTCTCCAGCAGCTTCTCCATCACCGTCTGCAGCCGCCGCGCGCCGATGCTCTGTGTGCCCTGGTTGATCCGCTCGGCGAACTCCGCGATGCGCTCGACGGCGCCGTCGGTGAACTCCAGCTCTATCTGTTCGGTGTCCAGCAGCGCGCTGTACTGCCTGGTCAGGGCGTTGCGCGGCTCGCGCAGGATGCGCACGAAGTCATCCTTGGTCAGCTCGTCCAGCTCCACCCGGATGGGAAAGCGCCCCTGCAGCTCCGGGATCAGGTCGCTGGGTTTGGCCACGTTGAACGCCCCGGCGGCGATGAACAGCACGTGGTCGGTGCGCACCATGCCGTGCCGGGTGGGCACGGTGCAGCCCTCCACGATGGGCAGCAGGTCGCGCTGGACGCCCTCGCGGCTGACGTCGGGCCCGTAGTCGCCGCGCTGGCCGCCGGCTATCTTGTCCAGCTCGTCCACGAAGATGATGCCGCTGTTCTCCGCCCGCCACAGGGCACGCCTTGCCAGCGTCCGGCGGTCCACCAGCTTCTCGCTCTCCTGGTGGATGAGCACATCGCGCGCCTCGGCCACGCTCATCTGCCGTGTCTCGGTGCGTGTGGGCAGCATCTCCTCCAGGAAGCTCTGCATCTCGACGGGCATCTCCTCCCCGCCGAAGGAGGCCCCCTGCACGACGGTGGGCCGCTCGGTGAGTTGCACCTGCACGGGGCGCTCGTCCAGCTTGCCCTCGCGCAGCATCTTGCGCAGCCGCTCGCGGGCGCGCCGGCGCTGCTCGGCCCTCTCGTCCTCCGGCGGCCGGGCCGGCGGTTCGTAAAGCTGATCCAGCAGGCGCTCCTCTGCGTTCTGCTCAGCCTGCGGGCGCACGCTCTCCATCATCTCCGCCTGCACCATGTTCACGGACACGTTCACCAGCTCCCGCACCATGCTCTCCACGTCCCGTCCGTGGTAGCCCACCTCGGTGTAGTGGGAGGCTTCGACCTTCACGAAGGGCGCGTTGGCCAGGTCGGCCAGGCGGCGGGCTATCTCCGTCTTGCCCACGCCGGTGGGGCCGATCATGATGATGTTCTTCGGCAGGACCTCGCGGCGCATCTGCTCGTCCAGTTGCTGACGGCGCCATCGGTTGCGCAGCGCGATGGCCACGGCCCGCTTCGCCTCGCCCTGGCCGATGATGTAGTCGTCCAGTTGGGCGACGATGGCCCGCGGGGTGAGCGCCGCTACGGCAGCGTCTCTACCCGTATCTGGCGATTCGTGTAAACGCATATGTCGGCGGCTATCTCCAGCGCTTTCTGAACGATGCCGGGGGCGTCCAGGTCGGTATTGTGCAGCAGGGCGCGGGCGGCCGCCAGTGCCATCGGGCCGCCGGAGCCGATGCCGATCACGCCATCGTCCGGCTCCACCACCTCGCCGTTGCCGGTCACCAGCAGGCTGTGGTCGGCGTCCACGGCCACCAGCAGGCTCTCCAGCGGCCGCAGCATCTTGTCGGTGCGCCACTCCTTGACCAGTTCGTGCGCGCTGCGCAGCAGGTTGCCCTGGTAGCTCTCCAGCTTGCCGCTGAACCGGTCCAGCAGGGCGAAAGCATCCCCCGCCGCCCCGGCGAAGCCCACGATCACCTGGTCCTGGTGCAGGCGGCGGATCTTGACCGCCGAGGATTTCAGCACTGTTTCTTTCAGGGTCACCTGCCCGTCGCCGCCGAGCGCCACCTGCTCCCCCCGGCGCACCGACAGGATAGTCGTGCTGCGCATGCGGTTTCCGCCGCTTCCTTGCCCTGCCATGGGACCCTCCCCACGGGATTTCGACGCCGCCCATTATCAACCCTGAACCCGCCCCATTGCAAGCAGGGGAAGCAGGCGTGAGGTACGAGAACAACGCGCACCTGCCGCCGGCGCTGCGTCGCGGACTTCCCGCCGTAGCCGTTCGCCGTACCTCAAGTCTCACGCCTCATGTTGCTTCGTAGAAAGCATGGCTTCCCTGCTTTGAATCGGCGAGCCAGCTCCTGCCGAACAGCCGTATGTAGCACAGGCGCCCTCGCCTGTGACCGTTCCCAGCCGGGGGCGGCTGGGCTACAAGCCATGCTTTCTGCAGAGAGGTCTCATGCCTCATGTTGCTTTGTAGAAAGCATGGCTTCCCTGCTTTGAATCGGCGAGCGAGCTCCTGCTGAACAGCCGTATGTAGCACAGGCGCCCTCGCCTGTGACCGTTCCCAGCCGGGGGCGGCTGGGCTACAAGCCATGCTTTCTATGGAGCAGTCTCACGCCTCAAGCCTGCCTTTCGTCTCTTGACTTGCCCGAACTCCATCGGATAGGCTGAATTGGCAGAGGGACACCTGAAGTCCCTCATTTCTGTCTAAGCCCGATGTTTGGCTGAACGGCGGGGCGAGAGCCCATCATCCTCCAGATCCTGAGAGACGACCACCCCCATGCCTGACGAATCGGAAACGGCTGCGGAGGCCGGCGAGGCCACTGAGCAGGAAGAGAAAGAGAAAGAGCAGGAGGGCGTGCGCGCGGAAGTGGAGCGCACCGCTCCGTGCGAGTGCGTCATCCACATCCAGGCGGACTCCGATCACCTGCAGGAGCGCTACCAGCAGGAACTGGCCGAACTGCAGGCGGAGGTGCAGTTGCCGGGCTTCCGCCGCGGCAAGGCGCCGGTGGGCCTGGTCGAACGCCGCATGGGCAGCTCCCTGCGCACCGACCTCGTGTCTTCCGTCATCGGCGAGGCCTACGACGACGCCGTACATGAGCACGACCTGACCGTCGTGGCCGAGACCGAGGCGCCGGACCTGGAGGAACTGGAGTGGGAACCGGGCGACGCGCTCGATGTGACCTTCCGTTGCGAGGTCATGCCGGAACTGGAGCTTGAAGGGTCCGACTACGAGGGCCTCCAGCTCGAGGTGCCCGACCTGGAACCCACTGACGAGATGCTCGAACAGGAGATGGAGCGTTTCGCGCGCCAGTTTGCCACCTGGGAAGAGGTCAGCGGGGCGGGCATAGACTGGGACGACCACGTGACGGCCACCGTCAGCGTGCCGGAGGCCGACT
>JAWOCH010000447.1:0-2842 GCA_046483865.1 Candidatus Brocadiia bacterium
GCTACTTCGAGCCGTGGGTGAATGGGACCAACGACTGGATCTACCCGCGTCTCCACCGGGCGGAGCGCCGCATGGCAGCCGCCGCAAGCACCCGCGACGGAGCCCGACCACTCGAGAAGCGGGCGCTCGACCAGGCCGCCCGCGAGCTGCTGCTGGCCCAGGCCAGCGACTGGCCGTTCCTGATGTACACCGGCACGGCCCGCGAGTACGCCACGAGACGCTTCCGGGACCTCATGGACCGTTTTGACAGGTTGCTCTCCCAGGTGGAGGCAGGCACGGTTGGGGAAGCATTCCTGTCGCACTGTGAGCGGACGGACGACGCCTTCCCTGAAGTGGACGCGCGCCTGTTTGGGGACTCTGGGCCGTGAATCATACCTACACCCAGGGTCATTCAATTCTCTGACTGAACCGACCTGAACTGCCGAGTTGCTGCCCGAGAAGGGACCTGGCCTATGTGGCACGGCCGCCCTCGGCCGTGATCCGTCTTCTGCCCCCAGCCGAGGGCGGCTGGGCTACACACTGTGCGGGTTCTGGGCCGGGGGAACGTGCGCTGCTGACGACTCTTGAATGACCCTGACCTACACCGGGCGCAATTGACACCTCAGGCACCGACGCCTATACTTGCTGGTCTCACGCCGCCCCCCTTGGGTCAGCGGCCCGGACGTTCCCCATCCACCTGCACGGAGGCCAACGGTGAGTAGCTGCGGCGTTGCCCTGTACGGCTGCGGGACGGTAGGCATGGGCGTTGCCCAGGCCCTGCTGGAACCCGGAGCCCTGTGCGAGCGGCTCGGACCGAGCGTCAGGCTGCTCTACGTGGTGGACGCACGGACGGAGGCAGTGGAAGCTGAGCTGCAGCCGACCGACCAGGTGACCATCACCGATGACCTGGGCGCCCCTCTGGAAGACCCAGCGGTGGGCATCGTAGTCGAGCTTTTCGGCGGGACGACGGCCGCCAGGGAAGTGGTGGAGCGTGCATTGGAGGCCGGACGGGACGTGGTGACCGCCAACAAAGCGCTGCTGGCCAAGCACGGGGATGAGCTGTTTGCCCTGGCTCGACGCGAGGGGCGCTGCATCGCCTTCGAAGCCAGCGTCGGCGGCGGTATACCCGTCATCGCCGCCCTGCGCAACGCCCTGGTTGCCGACCGCATAGAGAGCGTATACGGAATAGTCAATGGCACCTGCAACTACGTGCTGACCCATATGCTGCAGCAGGGCGTGCCCTACGCCGAGGCTTTGGCCGGGGCCCAGGAACGCGGCTACGCCGAGGCCGATCCGGCACTGGACGTGGAGGGCCACGATTCCGCGCACAAACTGGTCGTGCTGGCGCGAGTGGCGTTCGGGGTCGGGGTGGAGCTGGACGACGTGCCCTGCGAGGGCATCACCGGCGTGGAGCTGAGCGATCTGCGCTATGCGCAGGCACTGGGCTACACGCTGAAGCTGCTGGCCATCGGCGTGCGCCGGGGCGAGCAGCTCGAGCTGCGCGTGCAGCCCACGCTGCTCCACCAGGCCCACCCGCTGGCGGCCATCGGCGGCGTCTACAACGCCGTCTGCGTCCATGGCGACCGGGTGGGGGAGATCGTGCTGACCGGACGCGGCGCCGGGCGGCTGCCCACCAGCAGCGCCGTAGCTGCCGACATTGCGCGCGTGGCTTTGGGCACCTACGGGCGGGATTTCGCCGCCATGGCGCAGTTCGGCGACGTTCCGGAGGCCGCCCTGGTGCATCCCGAGGAGATCGAAACGCGCTACTACTTCCGACTCGACTGCCTGGACCGGCCGGGCGTGCTGGCCCAGGTGGCCGGTATCGTCGGTGAGGAAGGGATCAGCATCGCCTCAGTGCGCCAGCAGGAAGTGGCCGCGGACGGCCAGCAGCACGTGCCCGTCGTGTTCATGACGCACCTGGCGCACGAAGGCGCTATGCGCCGCGCTCTGGAACGCATCAACCGGCTGGACGTGATCCGCGGCGAGAGCACGCGACTGCTGCGGGTGGAGGACATCTGAGGCCGCCGAGAGCCCGGGAGATACGCATGAAGTACTGCATAATCGTGCCGGACGGCGCCGCGGACCGCCCGCTGACCAAACTCGAGGGGAAGACTCCCCTCCAGGCGGCACGCACGCCGGGCATGGACCGGGCGGCGCGCGAGGGGCTGCTGGGCGTGACCTGCCACATTCCCGAGCGCATGACCCCGGGCAGTTCCGTGGCCATCTTGAGCGTTCTGGGCTACGACCCGGCACATTACTTCAACGGCCGCGGGCCGCTGGAGGCGGCCGACCTGGGCATTGAGCTGTCTCGCGGGCAGTGGGCGGTGCGCTGCAACCTGATAACCGCCGCCGAGAACATGCTGGCCGATTTCACGGGCGGGCACGTCAGCACGGAGGAGGCGCGCGTCCTGCTGCAGGCGCTCAACGACCAACTGGCCGGCGACGATGTGCGCTTCCATCCGGGTACCAGCTACCGGCATGTCATGGTCTACAGCGGCTCGGAGGTACTGGACGTGCAGACTACGCCGCCCCACGACGTGGTCGGCACGCCGTTGGCTGACAACTACCCGACCGGCCGGGGGCGGCAGGTGCTGACCGACCTGATGGAACGCTCAAGGGCGGTTCTTGGCCCCCACGAGGTGAACGAAGTGCGGGTGGATCTGGGCAAGAACCCGGCGAACATGATCTGGCTGTGGAGTCCCGGCCCGCGACCGACCATGCCTCCGTTCGAGGAGCTGTTCGGACTGCGGGGGGCGGCTATCAGCGCCGTGAACCTGGTGCGGGGGATCGCACGGTTGATCGGGTGGAGCATCGTGGAGGTGCCCGGCGCCACCGGCTACACGGACACGGACTACGCCGCCAA
>JAWOCH010000104.1:0-4464 GCA_046483865.1 Candidatus Brocadiia bacterium
TTCTTCGGCAGACATCCTTCCCCCCTCGGCAACAGAGCCACAGGTGTGCCGACCCCACACACTGCGCGGCGAGACGCCACGCCTACCAGATCAACGGGATGCCGCGATCCGGGTTCACTGCTGCTCGAACTGCATCAGGTGGAACCCGCCGGCCTCCACGCGGACGGCCATGCTGGCGAACTCCTCACCCGACCCGTTCTCCGGTCCCAGCCACGCGCTCCGCTCGCTGGAGAACTCCCGCAGGCTGTATTGCGCGTCCGCATCGAGCACGCCGCCCAGCTCGACGGGCGTCATGATGGCGCTGTCGCGGCAACTGCCCAGAGCCACCAGCACGCGTGCCTCCCCCGCCAGCGCCACCGGATGGATTCCGGCGTGGCCGGCCCGGACGTGCTCTGTCAGGTCCTGCTCCAGCACCGTCTTCGTCCCGGCTTCTTTGAAGTCAGCATCGGCGTAGACGTGGAGCCCGTCGGGCATGCGGCCGGTGAAGGCCGTGATGTGCTCGCCGTGGTAGCAGACCTTCACTGCGGCGCACCACTTCCAGTCGGGCGGGATGAGCGGTTTGATGCCCGGCTGGCCGGGGCTCATCATGAAACCGCAGACGCCCTCGACGGCCGCCCAGAGGAACCGGGGCGGCTCCCAGGGCGAAAGCCTCATGCCCCGGTTGATCAGGCTCTCGCCGTCGAACCACTCCGAGAACTGACCCGGCACGGTGTTGAAGACCCGCGGATGCTCGTTGTAGTGTTCGTAGGACGCGTGCAGCGCGCGGACCATGAACTCCGGATGGTAGCGCGCAGCGGCGAAGGCATACCACCACGTGACGCCCGGCCACACGCCCCCCAGCAATCCCACGTAGCGGGCGGGATCGTAGAGAGGATCCCGCCGGGAGCAGGAACGCAGCCCCGCCGGCGTCCAGAAGTCAGGGCTGTTCAGCCGCCGTATGATGCGGAACGCCACGTCCTCCTCGGCCACCCGGAACAGCACCGGGAACAGCTCGTCGGCCGTCACGTCGGTGTGAGGCCGCCCTTCGGTGTCAATATTCAGCAGGTAGAGGCGGCGGTCGGCATCCAGCAGGTGCTCGTTGATGGCCTCGGTCAGCTCCTCCGCCACGCCGTAGAAGCGATCGTAGTCCTCGTCGCGCCCGACGTTCTCCGCCATGTGGCCCATGGCTCGCAGGGCGGCGGCGCACTCGGCGTTCACCTCCGTGACCGCCCCGTTGATGCGGTAGTTGGGGATGACGTTGCGCCAGCCGCATATGCCGTGGACTTCGACGCCTTCGGCTTCGCAGAAGACCAGCCCCCGCTCGTCGCGCTGGGATAGGATGTACTCGGAGGCCCGCCGCACCGACTCGTAGACCTCCCGCAGGTAGTCCATGTCCCCGGTGCTTCGGCAGTGGTGGTTGACGGCCAGCACGAACAGTGGCGTGGCGTCGTTGATGTTCAGCCCGTAGTCCTCCGTGCGCCCGGTGCGGGCGTCGAAATACTCCGGGATCATCCCGTTGTCGTACTGGAACTCGACCAGCTCGTTCAGCAGGTCGCGTGAAGCCTCCGGCATGAAGTGATCGCAGCCGTAGATGAACCAGGCCACGTCGCGCGCCACCACGTTCGAGGAAACGCCCGGTTCGTTGGTGAACGACTGCCCCTGCGGATAGTGCGCCATCACGCGCAGCATGTTGACCTTCGACCAGTAACCCCCCTGGTTGATGACGGGATCGGGGGTCATGACGCCGCAGAGGGAGAGTTTCCCACGGATGAAGTCCACCGTGCCCTCCAGCGCGGACTCGGCATCCCGCACGCGCCGGACCTGGCTTTCGGCCGCCTGCCTGCCCTCCGGCGTGAAGGTCAGCACGAAGGCCATCTGCTCCTCCGCGCCGGGCTCCAGGTGCAGGTGCACTTCCAGGCAACCGACCACATCCCCGGTGGCGTTGGTGCTCCCGTCCAGCGGCGGCACCACGTCGGCATCGTAGAGCCCACCGAAGTCAGCAGTCAGGGCATGGCACACGGCCATTGGGCTGGCGGTCAGCGCGCGGACCCAGTCCGGCTGGCCGTCCTCCCACGCGTAGAGCACACCCGCGTCGGGATCCCAGTCCCCCCGGATGGTGGGCGTCCGTCGGCTGCCGGCGAAGCGGCAGAACGCGTAGGCGCTGAGTCGTTGTTCCGTGTCGGCCTCGTTCTGCACGCGGACCAGGTAGTAGGCCACCATCTCGTCGAGAGGCCCTTCATGCGGCCCCTGCGGGACGAACACGATCTCCTCCACCGACAGAGCACCCGGCAGCTCGAAACTGTGGCTCTGATAGGCGGGGTGCAGGACGAACTGGCCGGAGTCGGCCTGCATGAGCGGCACGTCGGCGTGCTGCGGCGCGCCGCGTTCGCCGGCGGCCTCGACGCGTGTATCGGCGCTTGCGTAGCGCACGATGAGCGGGCCGGCCACCTCCTCCCCCACGTCGGTGCAGAAGAAGATGTGCACGCGCCCGTCCGTGCCGGTGTTGACCCAGCAGTGGCCGTTGCCCAGGCTGGCGCCCGGGCCCAGCTCGGCGTCGCTTACCCTGTAGCAGGGCATGCCCCCGTGCAGCGTAACGGCCTCGACGACGTCGGCCATCGCTTGCCCCCGGTCTGTGGCGCTGCGCGTCAGACGTGGTCGCCATGGAAGGCCGACGGTCCGTCCAGCACTTCCCATTCCGCCTCGGCGAGTATGCCGCGGCACTGGGCGACCGTCTTCCCCCTGCCTTCTTCGGTGCGCTCCTCGCGGTCGCGCGGGTTGCCCCCCGACTCGGCCCACAGCAGGTTTGCCCCGGCCGCCGCTCCCAGCGCGTTGGGTTCGTGCGTGCAGTTGCCCGGTATGCTCAGCGGCAGCACGACGCGGCAGACGGCCAGGATGTGTGCCATGCGCGCTTCGCTGACGCGCCCGTGCTGCGCCAGTTCCGTGTCGGGGATGGGTATGCGGCGGGCTGAGCCGCTGTAGTCCGGCTGCATGTCACGGGTGATGAGCAGTTTCTCGACCAGTTCGGCCGTGCTGTGCTCCGGCCCCACGGGTTCCAGGCAGGTGCCGATGCCCAGGCCGGCCTCCTTCGCGGCCTCGAAAGTGGCCATGCGTCGCTCGACGGTTATCTTCGTGTCTCGGCCCTCGCCCAGCCGGACGGCGTGGTAGATGCCGCGGAAGCCGGCCTGGCGCAGTTCCTCGGCCAGATCGGCGCCGAAGTCACCTACGTTGGCGATTATCACGGTGTCCGGCTTGAGCGCCTGGTGGACCTCGGCGCTCCGCTCCAGGAAACGCCCCATGGGATACATGCCCGTCGCCATGAGGTAGACGGCGTTCGCTCCGTCCTTCTCGAACTGGCGCGCCTGCTCGATGACGTAGTCAACCGGGAACTCCCTGTCTTCCTCGAACACGTGGTTGCAGGCGGCGAATGCGCAGAACTTGCACTCGCGCCGGCACGGCCCGACGTTCATGGCCGTCTGCGCGTGGACCTCCGCCCGGCCGTCGCAGGCCAGCTCCGACAGCCGCCGCCCGCCCGCGATGAGCGCCGCCGACTCCGGCGAGAAGGTGGGCATCTCGAACAACGCCGCGATCTCTTCCTCATCGGCCACGGCCCGGCCAGCGAAGGCATCCTCCAGAACACGATCAACCAGTGACTGCTTGCGTTTGACGCCAACCCCCATGTCTGCCCCCCTGTCGCTGTGGTGTCTGGACGGCCCCGACCGAGACGACCGGACCGGACGCGATCAATCCCTTCCAGGCGCGAGCAGCCCGTGCAGCGAGACAACGTGAGCCATCTCCTCCCGGATGATGTCTTCTACCCGCGCCCCGCCAAGCTCGCCGGGGACGGCATCACGGATGCCGAGGTAGAAGATGATGGAGTCTTTCTCCAGCGTGATGGCCTTCTCCAACATGCGTCCGAATTCCACCGCCCCGGCGAGCCACTCCACCGGGTCGGCCCGCAGGTCAAAGACCTTCCCGGAAGCCACGGCGCGGAGATACTCCCCCGCTTCCGCGTTCGGATCGTAGAAGGGCTCCTGGCGGGCGCTGGCCGGCAGTTCATCGGCCATGTCGGCGAAGGTGCGCTCGTGGCTTCGCTCCATGGCCGCCAGGTCCTGCAGGAGGACCACCTCCCGGCCGCCTCCGGATCGCTCGGCGACGCCCTCGTAGAACCGCGCCCCGTTGCGTTCGATCTGTTGCGCTATCTCCAGTATCTCGCCGGCGTTGTAGCGCACTACTCTTCCCCCTCCTCGCCGGCCGGCAGGCTGAACTTCCGCGCGCCCAGTTCCCTGTCCAGCATCAGCATGCCCTGGCCGGAGTCGCCGGTCATCTGGAGTCTCTGCACGATCTCCTGCGCGGTGGCTTCCTCCTCCACCTGCTCGGTGACGAACCACTGCAGGAAAGCCTGCGTGGCGTGATCGTTTTCCTCGACAGCGCTGTCCATCAGGCCATCAATCAGCGCGGTGACCTTGGCTTCGTGCTCGGCCACGT
>JAWOCH010000165.1:0-7662 GCA_046483865.1 Candidatus Brocadiia bacterium
ACTGCGTCCGCCGGGGCAGGGAATCCGGCATGTCGCCCGTATCAATGCCGTGCTCCTGCAGGAGGCGCTGCACTTCGTTGGTGACCTGCCGGTGGGAGGCCATCCGCCGACCGGCCAGGCTGGCCCCCCCCACGGCAATCGTCACAGGCATCAGGATCCAGACGATGACGAGCCCCATGGCGTAGAACAGCAGCGTCTTGGCGACTGATCTCACGTTTCCTCCTCCGTTCAGCGCAACTCCGGCACGGGCCAGTAGGTGGACGTCTCCCCGTCCGGGGCGACCACCACGTGGCGGTCTGCCTCGTGGAGGGCCGGCGGCTCCAGCCCGCGATAGTGCCGGCGGATGACCGGCTCCGGCACCCGCCGGTCGCGGGAGCGGTTTCGCTTGAGCGCCTCCTCCAGGCCCACATCGAAGAAGTAGCTCACGATCTCCGCGCCCGACCACCGCCCCGCCTGCAGCGGCATGGTGCGCAGGTCGCGGCTGTAGTTGGTGGCGTCGAAGGTGACCTCCCGTCCCCTGTGCAACTCCTCTCGCACCCGGTCCATGCAGCGCTGGAAGACCAGGTAGTTCTGGCTCTGATCGCGCGGGTCGCCGGTCAGTTCGCGGCGCATCCGGTCGGAGGACACGATAACGGTTTCGGACAGCGCGTCCAGTGCCCACGATGTTTTGCCCGAGCCCGCCGGCCCGACCAGCAGATGCAGGCGGCAGGGAGGCCGCTCCAGCTCCCGGCGCAGGCGGTCCCGGTGCCACTCCGGCTCCGCCATGCGGGCGACCAGCCGGAAGTAGCGCAGCGCGTTGCGCGCCCTGTGGCGCGACGCGGCGTCGGTGTAGCCCAGCTCCTTCGCGCCCTCTTCCGTGAGTGGAGGCAGCGGCGGGCGGACGAAGACGCCCAGCCCGTCAACGTGCTCACGGAAGGCTTCCGCCCGCGCCATCTCGTCATCATCGCCCGCGGCGCGGGCCTCCGCCCGGCACAGGCAGTAGAGCGCCCGCAGGTCCAGCGCGCACGCGTATTCCATGTAGGTCTCCGCCAGCGCCCCGGACCCGACCAGGGAGGCCGGCGTGCGCCGGTTGCGGACCAGCGCGACGGCGTGTTCGCGGATCGTGAACGGGCAGTCGGCCTCCCGGAGAATCTCCCGTGTGCGGGCGGCGCTCTGCTGCGCGTGGGGCGCCAGCCCCCCCTCGGGCTCTGCCACCTCGGGCAGGTCCACGTGCAGCAGCACCGCGGCCAGGGAGACGGCCGGCTCGGGCGACCACCACGGCGCGCACTCCGGATCGTCCGGCTCGGCCTCCGGCGGCGGATCGGACAGCAGCTCATCCAGGACGGCCTGGAGGTGGGAGACCATGGGCCGGTCGCCGTAGCGATAGGGCTTCAGCGGCTGGAGGCAGGCAAGGCGCCCCCTGGCGAGGGCGGCGCTCAGATCAGGCCGCTCCCTTCTGGCGAGGCTCTGTATCAGGCGCTTCATCGGACGGCGCGGCGGACCCCAGGAAGTTGGCCTTCAGCGATCCCGGCGGTACGACGGAGCGGAACGGCGTTTCTACCACAACCCTTCCGTTCTGCACAAACTCCCGCCGCACCCGCGGCCCCACCGAGCACGTCAGTTCGTAGGGGATCCGGTCCACCTTCGCCGCCATCTCCTCGACGCTTATCGTGGCGTCGCCTTGCTGGCCGTAGATGAGCGCCTCGTCGCCGACCTGCACCTCCTGCACGTCGGTGACGTCCACCAGCGTCTGGTCCATGCACACGCGCCCCACCACGGCCGCGCGCCGGCCGCGCACCAGCACCTCGCCCGTGTTGGAGAACTGCCGGATGTAGCCGTCGTGATACCCCACCGGAAGCGTGGCGATGAGCGAATCGCGCCACGTGGTGAACGTGCGTCCGTAGCCGACCTTCTCCCCCTCGGCCAGCCGCTGGAGGTGGATGATGCGGGTGCGCATCGAAAGCACCGGCTGCAGTGGCACTTCCTGGCGCAGTTCCGGCCGGCTGAACAGCCCGTAGAGCATCAGCCCCGGCCGCACGCCGTCGAAGTGGGCCTCCGGCAGACGCAGCACGCCGTTGCTGTTGGCCATGTGTACCAGCGGCGGCTCCATGCCCGCCCGACGGAGCTGGCCCAGCACGGAGCGGAACCGGCGCACCTGCTCCCGGCAGAAAGCCAGGTCGTCGGCGTCCGAGCAGGCGAAGTGACTGAAGACGCCCGTGATCCGCAGGCCCGCCAGACGCGCAATGCGCAGGATGCTCCCCGCCGCCGACTGCCACGGCAGGCCCATCCGGTGCATGCCCGTGTCCACGTTCACGTGGGCCGGCACCCGCGCGTTGCGCTGCAGGGCGGCCGCTGACAGCTCAACAGCGAAGTCCTCCGCCGCCACGCAGGCGGTGACGTCGTGCTCCAGGAGCGCCCCGACGTCCTCGACCGGCACGCGCGTCAACAGAACGATGGGCTCGGAGATGTCCGCCGCGCGCAGGTCCACCGCCTCCTCGGTCATGGCCACGCCGAACATGTCCACCCCGGCGCGGCTCAGGGTGTGGCACACGACGGGCGCGCCGTGGCCGTAGGCATCGGCCTTCACGGCCGCGCAGATGGCCCGCTCCCCGATGAGCCCGCGAAGCACCCGGACGTTGTGTTCCAGCGCGTCCAGGTCTATGCGGGCGACGGTCGGGCGGGCCATCTTCACCTCCGAAGTCTCTCAGGCCGACAAACGCCGATTATAGAAACGGGCGTTTGCCCGAATCAAAGCCGCCCGCCCGCCGGCTTCCCGCAAGCGGCCTCAGCGGCGGCGCCTGCCACCCTCTGCGCCGCGCCCGCCGGCACAGAAAGCTCCGGCAAAAAAGGGGCCCGATTGTGGCAGTGCGTTGCCGGCCCCTGCGCAGCCACCCTATAATCGGCGCACCGGGAACGGCAATGCATACCACGCGCCCACACGAAGGCTTCGTCGTCGAGGACTACCGCCTCAGCGCCCCTTCCCTGCCCGGCAAACCCCTGACCGTGGCCCACCTGAGCGACCTGCACCTGCGCGCAACCGACCAGCGCCTGGAGCGGATGGCGGCAGTGGTCAACGAACGCGCGCCCGACCTGGTGGCCGTCACGGGCGACTTCATCACATACCACCCCCGCAGCCGGGACACGCTACGCCGCCTTCTGCGCCGGCTCCAACCGCGGAAGGGCATCTTTGCGTGCAGGGGCAACTGGGAACTGCAGTACGGCCCGCGCCCCGCCGTGCTGAAGGAGATGCTGGCGGCAGCGGGCGCGGAGCTGCTGGTCAACGAGTCTCGTCTGCTGGAGATAGAGGGCAGCCGCGTGCGCGTGGCCGGCGTGGACGACCCGGGCAAAGGCTGGCCCGACTTCGCCGAGACACTCAGCGGGCAGCCCGGCGACTACACCATCCTGCTCGCCCACGCCCCGCTGGCCGCCGAGTTCATCGGGCGCCACGGCGGCGTTGACCTTATGCTGTCCGGCCACACCCACGGCGGCCAGGTGCGCATCCCGCTGCTGTGGCGCGCCCTGCTGCCCGACTTCCGCGCCGGCATGGTGGCGGGGCTCTACCGGCGGCCGTGGGGGCACGTGTATGTGAGCCGTGGCTTCGGCGGGGTCGGCATCGGGCCGATCCGCTTCCGCTGCCCGGCGGAGGTGGCGTTCCTCCAGATAGGCCCGTAGTTGGCGGGACGCGCTCCTGCGCGTCCGTTTTGCCCCGGCCACGACAGAGCATGGCCCTCCAGGGACCGTCTCCGGCGGGCGGAGATTGTCCGTGACGTGCCGTTGGAGGGACGCGCTCCTGCGCGTCCGCCGCTCTCAGAGCTTCTCCCGGATGACGCGCTGGACGGCGCGGGCGGCCGCCGCCAGGTCGCTCGATTCGGTCAGGTAGCTGTCCACCCCGCGGCGGCGCAGTCGGCGGCGCGCGTTGCGCTCGGCCGTGCCGTTGTAGAGGACCAGCCGCATGTGCGGGTTGTGCTCCTTGAGCTGCTCGACCAGCTCCTGCTCGGGCCGCTCGATGAGCCCGGCGTTGATCAGCGCCACGTCCATGCGGCGCTCCTGAAGGACGCTGCGGGCCATCTCCATGTCCAGGACGAGTTCGCACTCGTGCCCGTCCTGGACGAGCGCCTCGCGCAGCTCGTCGAAGCTCCGGCGGTCGTCCTCAACGATAAGGACGCGGTATGGTCTGATGCCGCCCAGACCGGCGCGCATGGCATCTCCCAGGGGTGTAAGCACACTGCAGCGGCAGGCCGGCGTCAACCGGGCCACGTTAGGTTAGCACGGCATCCGCTCGCTGTCAAAACGAGCTTCGCGCGCAGCCGTCCCGCCCGCGCCGGTGCCCACACGGCCTTCTACGCGTCGGATGGCTCCCGCCCAGGTGCCCATCTACGCCCTCCAGCGGAGTTTGTTTCGTCAGAGCCCTTGACCCACCCGCGCGCCGGTCAAGCCAGGGCGCCGCCCCTCCAGGGCGGGATGAATGTGGGACCGCCGCTCCCGGCGGTTGAAACCGCCGGCTGCACCCCGGCGCCGCTTCACGGCGCAGGAACTCAGCGCGCGCGACTGCCGGCGGGAGGCCCCTTACCGGTAGTCGCCGGTCAGCAGGACGCCGGCCCAGTAGGTGGGGTGGTAGTGGCGGCCGTCATTCATCACCTGCAACTGGGCGTGGCGCAGGCTCTCGGCGGCGCCATGGGCGGCGTAGTGGCGGTAGAAGTGCTTCGAGACCAGCGCGGTGGATACGTCGTCCACCCGCCACAGCGTGCTCAGGATCGAGCGCGCGCCGGCGTAGCTGAACGCGCGACTGAGGCTGACCAGCTCGTCGGCCGAACGCAGCTCACCCAGCGCCGTCTGGCAGGCGCTTAGCGACAGAAGCTGCGCGTGGATCTCCAGCGCGGGCACCTCGTAGAGGTGCAGCAGGCCGTCCTGCTGTTGGGGCGAGAGCACGATGGTGCTGAACAGCGGGTTGGCGCTGTCGAAGGCCCCGTGCGCGCCGATGTGGACCACGTCGTAGTCGGCTATCTCCTCGCGCAGCCGCTCCTCGCTGGCCTCCTGCCCGGTCAGGGCGGTGACGCGCGGGAAGTCGCGCCCGATGCTGACCACCTCCTGCTCGGTGAAAGGCAGCTCGTAGGCGGCGTCGCCCACGTCGGGGTTGCCCAGCGCGAGCACGCGCACCTCCCGCCGGTGCTGGGGCGGCTCGGCGTCGAGGGCCCGACGCAGCACGCTTGCGCTGGGGCTGTAGAACAGCGGCCAGTTCTCGACGGCGAACCGGTCCCCGTCGTGCAGGGCGGCAAACGACAGGTAGTGCAGCCCCCGATGGGGCACGATGCAGATGGCCTCCGCCCCGGCCAGCCGCTCCTCGAGGGGGCGCAGCAGATCGTCGTAGAGCCGCTGCGCGGCCGTGCGCACCTCGCTGAGCAGTTCCCGGTTCTGCACCATGAGGCGGAAGTCCTTGATCCGACCGGTCAGTTCCTCGCGGCCGACGGGCACCTGGACGGAACCGAAGGCTCCGTCGCGCCGCCACCAGGCCACCAGCCGGTCCTCCAGCATGTAGTAGGCGACCAGCGCGACGCCGTCCGGGACGAACTCGGCCAGCTCGTCGGCGGTGACGGCCTCGACGGTGACGAAGCCGGACAGCTCCGGGTGCTCGACGCGCATATCGAGCAGGAGGTCGGAGTACTGCCGCCGGAGCCGCTCAAGCTCGGCCGTCAGCCCATCCTGCCGCTTCTGATCGGGCTCGCGGGCCAGCGCCTGGCGGGCGCCGCGGATACGCGCCGACAGGTCCTGCTGCCGGCGGTACAGCTCCTGCTCCTCCTCGGTGCGCAGTTCCAGGGGCTGCCCGCTGAGCAGGTCGGCGAACTTGCGCGCCCGGCTGCGCTCGGAGTAGTGGAACGCCTCCTGCTCGCGTCCCATCTCCAGCAGCAGGTCCACGGCGTCCTCGTAGAGGTCCATCTTGTTGACCAGGAAGCCGCTGCGGAACTCGTCTATCTTCAGCCCGGCGCCCATTTCCTCGACAATCGCGATGCCCTCCCGGAACGCCTCCCAGGCCGCTTTGAGATCCCCTTGGCGTCGGCGCATCCGGCCCAGCCCGCGCAGCGCGCGCCATTCGACCTCCGGCAGGTAGACCTCCGTGGCCTCCTCCAGTGCGCGCGTGAACAGGTCGGAGGCCTCAGCGGCGGCGTCCTGGTCCAGCCTCAGCTCGGCCAGTGCCAGCAGGGCCTTGGCCAGGTTGATCCGGTCGCCGATGGACTCCGCCAGCTCGACTGCGCGCGTGAGGTGGGGCTCGGCCTCATCGAGTCGGCCCATGCGGCGCAGCGTCATCCCGATGTTCCGGTGATCGTATCCCATGCCCCAGCAGGACTGGAGACGTTCGTCAATCCGGAGGGCCTGCCCGAAGGAATCGAGGGCGTCGGGATACTGCCCGCTGCGCCGGTGGATGATGCCCCGGTTGTTGTGCGCGCTGGCGACTTCCAGGTCGTCCTCGGCGCGCCGGGCCGCCTCTATGGCCACGTCCAGCGCGTCGTGCGCCCGGTCGTACTGGTTCAGCTCCCAGTAGATGAGGGCGAGCAACTGGTAGTTGACGTTGAGCTGGAAGTCGTCGCCGATCCGTCGGGCGGCCTCGTTGGCGCTGGTGACCAGTTCGAGCGCCTGCTGGTAATCGCCGGTCAGCCAGTAGGTGTTGCCCACCTCGGCGAGCGCGCGGGAGAGGGTCGAGAGCATGTCCCGCCGTTCGGCCGTGCGGCGGGCCTGCTGAAGCAGTTCGAGCGCACCGGGGAAGTCGCCCAGGTGCCGCCGACAGAGGGCGACGTCAACCCGCGCCTCAGCCGCCCGCTCGGGCTGATCGGCCGCTTCATGAAGCTCCAGTGCGCGGCGGAACTGCTCCTCGGCCCGCGGGGCGTTTCCGAGCCGGCGCAGGTAGACGGCGCCCATCCGGCTGTGCTGCAGAGCGGCCCCTTCCGCATCCTCCAGGCGCGTGTAGGTAGCCAGAGCCGTCTCGAAGGCGTCGAGGGCCTCAGCATAGCGCGCCGCCCGATCCAGGCTCTTGCCCAGCTCGCCCAGCACAGCGGCGATCTGCTCCTGCTCGCCCTCCTCGCGCAGCAGAGCCAGGGACGTCTCGTATGCCTCCACGGCCTCGTCCCACTGCTCGGCCCGGGTCAGCAGCGCGCCAAGGGACTGGTACTCCGCCGCCAGCGCCGGCGTGGGAGTTCCGGGGCGCTCCTCCAGGTGCTGGATGCGCATGCGCTGGTGGCGGGCGGCCTCCTCGTACTCGCGCAATCCGCGCCGGCACTCGACGAGTTGCTGCTGGATGTTGGCCAGGATGAGCTGCCGGCGGGACTCGTCCTCGAACGGCAGCGCGCGCGCCATGTGCCACAGATCCAGGAACCTGCCGGCGGCCTGGCCGAGGCGGTCCGCCTGCAGGTTCTCCTGCGCCGCGCGGAGCGTGTCGTTGAAGTCCAGGCGGCTCAGTTCGGCGTAGCGCTCGTCGGTCAGCCCCGCGAAGCCGTACAGGCGCACGCGCGCGCCTCCGCCCTTCACCGCCTCAGATGCCGGCTGCTCCCGCAGGGCCCGCAGGACGTCCGACCACAGCCCCGTACGCGCCGCTGCCTCCGTGCCGTAGACGACCGACGATGCTCCGGCGGCGATACAGGCCCGAGTGAGCACGCGCAGGGCGGCGAACGCCTCGGGATCGAACGCGCGCCG
>JAWOCH010000177.1:0-2775 GCA_046483865.1 Candidatus Brocadiia bacterium
GGTTCGAAATTTCGGCGTCATCGGGGTATATTGTGCGCCATGAAAATGGCTCCACCAGGCCGACGCCCTGCGGCAGGGACAATAACCAGTGGAATGCGCTCGTCCGGGCTGGGTTTGGCTACCTGGGCGCGCTGAGCAGACATCGGCCGCTGCCTCCCGCTGCCAATGGTCTTCCGAGGATGCTCTAACCGTACCACGCTACCCCGAAGACTACGTCACAGTCCAGATGGCCAGGCGGACAGCGTGTCTTCGCGACAAGCCGTGCCTCCCCTACCGAGAAAGCTGTGACGCCTACATCTTGTTCCCTAGCCCTATAACCTTGTATGCAACCAGTCATATTCGCCAGAGACGGCATTTCTGCGGAATCACCGGGCATCGGGTCTGAGGCCCCCGTTCCATCATTCAGCACGGATAGCTCGAAGGCCAGGTAATCGCCGGAGGCTTCGTCGAGGGGCGGCACGCACAAAGACAACAGATTCTGGCGAAAGCATCCAGAGTACTGGAGGATCTCCGTACGCCGAAATTCAGGGGCGAGATGCCCCGGCATCCTCAGGCGGGCCTCAGGGGCCGTGTCCTGTTCTGCCAACGCACCCCAGCGGATCAGCATGGAGAGCCACACGCGACCGTCAAGGGTCTCCGAAGGCGGTACTCTGCGGTTGCGCCCGTGACAGAGCGAGCCATCCGCCTTCAAGAAAGTCAGGTGGGCCCGGTTGCTGTTGTCTCTAAGGACCAGCGTGCAGTGATCCACTAATTCGCCTCCCGGCGCATCCTCATGCCTCAGCGGCGCGGGGAGGTAAGGCCAGAATATCAAGTTGCCACGGTCGGTGAGAGCTGCCTGGCCAAGTAGGCGGTCACCGCCGCCATCCGGCAAAGCCACGAATAACGGAACCGGCGGTGGTAACGACTTCCCTTCCTCACAGAACTGTCGAAGTGCCCGGAAGGGGAGCGAATAGTCATGATAGTTGATGTTCGTTTCCATCCCCGGCGTGATGTCCCGTTCCCTTAGACCGAGCGTTTATCCAGGCCCCTGACCAGGCCACTTATCATCTTCGCCACCGACTCCAGTTCTGCGCACAGCTCTGCGTGCTTGCCTTTCTGGAGGAGTTCTCTACGCTGGGCCAATTCCGGAAGAGGCACGCACTCCTGAACAGGGCCCCTGGCAATCGTGAAGAAGTGCTTGCGGTCTGCCTTGGTGAATCTGCCGTTGCCTTCGGCCAGGTTCGTTGCGATGGAAAGCGACGCGCGGTTTAGTTGATCCGCCAGGAAGCGGTAATCGCATGGGAATTCCCCCGTCAGAGCGCTGATCTGGTCGGCGAAGTCCACCGCCTTCTGGTAGACGTCGAGATTCCCGAACATGAAGGGCGCCGGCAGATTCCTTGACGACGCGAACAGTGGATCAGGTGAGCAGGTGACCGCAGTGGAACAAGCCCTCAGCACGCCAGCGCGCGCTCTGCTGGCGACAGCAGTTGCCGTTTCGACCGTTCTCCTGTTCTCGTGTTCCACTGCTCTGTTTTTTGCCGGCGCCGCCGGCAAAAAACTGGTACCCCGTGCAGGATTCAAACCTGCGACCTCTGGCTCCGGAGGCCAGCGCTCTATTCGCTGAGCTAACGGGGCACCGTCAATCGCCCATTATACGCCCCGGCGGCGCTGTGTCAAAACGTGCCGGCGGACGGCGAGTTTGAGCGGGAGCCGGCAAGCTCTATAATGGCATGGTCGCCGTCCGAAAGGAGGGTCCCTCCGGAGGCGCAGATGGCTGTCGAGGTAGTGTTCTTCGACGTGGGCAACACGCTGATCTACCCCGATCCGCCCGTGGGGGAGGTCTACGCGGCGGCCCTGCGGGAGGCCGGTTTCGAGGGCGAACCGGCGCAAGTGGAGCGGCGGTTCACAGAGGCGTGGCAGCAACTGCGCTCCGAGCGTGACGGGGACACACTCGAGTACGGCCGCACCGAAGAGGACGCGCTCCGGTGGTGGCGGCGCGTGGTGGCGGCCAGCTTCGAACCGTTCGGAAGGCCCGGTGATTTCGAGCGCGTCTTCCGCGAACTCTACGAGTATTTCGCCTCCGGCCAGGCATGGGCCATCTACGAGGACGCCGTGCCGACCATCGAGCATGTAAAGCGCCGTGGGAAGCAGGTGGGGGTGATCAGCAACTGGGACGTGCGCCTGGAAGAGGTGCTTCGGGCGTTGGATCTGTGGGGCTTGTTCGACTGCGTGGTCGTCTCCGCACTGGTGGGCGCGGAGAAACCTGCGCCCGCTATCTTCGAGCACGCGCTGCGGCAGTTCGCCTGCCCGCCGGCCAGGGCGCTGCACGTCGGGGACAGCTACGAGGAGGACGTATTAGGAGCGCAGGCGGCAGGGCTGGCGGCGCTGTGGCTGTGCAGGGACGGCGCAGGCGACGGTCCATATGCCATCCGCAGCCTCAGCGAGCTGGCCGAACGCGTCCGCTGAGAGGGCGTGCTAGGGGTCCGGCCGGAAACTGGGCTCGGCCGCGCCGCCGCCACTTCGGCGCAGGTCAAGGCGCGAGGCCGCAGGCGTGCCCCTGAGGCACTTCAAGGCCGAGCAACGCAGAGATGCGTCGCAAATGGCACCGGCCCAAAGGGTTGGGGCGTCGCGGGGCCATCTGCGGCGTCGGAGCTCCTCCGGGATGCTCGAACGCATCACCATCGTCGCGCCTCCTTGCATATGGCCCCGCGACGCTCCCAACGCGGCCAGATCCAGTTTCCGGCCCGACCCCTAGGAACTGGCCGCAACGGGCTCTGCGGCGGGCTCCTGCTCGCC
>JAWOCH010000191.1:0-4851 GCA_046483865.1 Candidatus Brocadiia bacterium
CTGATCGGCCTGAAGCACCGCCTGCGCCGCGAGCGCAACCGCAAGCGCCGCCACCGCTTCGGCGGGTGGTACTCCCGGCGCTACCGGGAGCTGGGCTACTCGGAGGAGGACTTCCAGCGGCGCGGGCGCGGCGGCGTGCGCAGCGCGCTGTGGGGCGGCTGCGTCGAGGTGCTGCGCGACTACATGTGGACCGGCGACCGCGAGCAGCTCGAGCGGTGCTGGCCTATCGTCAAGAGCCGCCTGGAGGCCGGCATCGCGGCGGACCAGAATGGCGACGGCCTGCCCGACGGCGCCATCTCCTTCACCACCTACGACCACTGGTTCCTGCCCGCCACCAACTGCTATAAGTGCAGCATGTGGCTGGGCGAACTCCAGGCCGGCGCGCGCCTGGCGGAGTTGGTGGGCGATGACGCCGCGGCAGGGCGCTGCCGGGAAGTCCTCCAGCGCGGCGCGGAGAGCTTCGAGGAGATGTTGTGGAACGGGCAGTACTATGACCTGTGCTACGACCCGAACCTGGACGCGAACGACTCCGGCTGCATTGCCGACCAGGTCAGCGGGCACCTGTTCGCGCGGCTCTGCGGGCTGGGGCCGATCCACGACGAGGAGCGTGTGCGGGGGGCTCTGCGCTCGGTGCGCCGGCTGAACCTGGTCTCGGAGGAGGGCCTTCTGAACGGCGTGGACCCGCAGGGGCGGGAGGACTGGCGCTACTTCTGCCGCTACAGCGCCACCGGCGAGGACGAGGCGCGCGGCGGCCAGTGGCCCACGCCCTGGACCGGCACGGAGTATTACGTGGCCGCCGTAATGGCCGCCGAGGGCCTGGCCGAGGAGTCGCTGGACGTGGTGCGGGCCGTCTGGGACCGCTACGCCGCCGCCGGCATGGCCTACAACCACATCGAGTGCGGGGAGCACTACTTCCGCCCGCTGGCCGCCTGGGCCGTCCTGCCCGCCCTCCAGGGCCTGGTATGGAACGCGCCGGAAGGCCGCCTCACCTTCCGCCCCCACTGGAGGCCCGAAGAGCACGACACCCTCTTCATCCTCCCCGCCGCCTGGGGCCGCCTCAGGCAGCGCCGAGAGGAGACCAGCCAGACCAACGAGATAGCCGTGGAGCGCGGAGAACTGCCCCTCGCCGCCGTCGACCTGGAGGTTCCGGGGGAACCGTCCGACGTGCAGGTCACCCTCGCCGGCGAGGAACTCCCCGCCGACTGGCGATGGCAGGAAGGCACGCTCACTATCTGCTTGCCCGAACCCCGCCGGTTGCAGGCAGGGCAGGCGCTGACCGCGGTGGCACGGGTCGCCTGAGAGGTCCTGGACGGTCGCCGGCCATCACGCGAGTAGATGGCAACTGGGGATCGGGGGAAACCCGGGGTTGTTGATTTGCATCTACACCAAACCCGCTTTGTGGACAGGGACTGTTCAGAAATATGGACACCGCCCCGTCCGGACCGGCCGCGGCTCGGGGCCGGCGTGAGCCCGCGAACGTGGCACAAGTGCTTGCAAAGCAAGCTGTTATGGGATATCCGAGGGGTGTTGAGGTGGCTGCGGTCGCGTGGGCACACGCTTTGCAACCCGACTACTGCGGAGAAATAACTGTGTGTCCTTACCATGGGGAAGGGAACTGCCATGAGTAGTCGGCTGGTAAAGTGCGTGTTGGTGTTAGGGATCGTGTTCGGGCTGGCGGCCGCCCACGGCGCCGACCTTACGCCCGGCGAGAAGCTGATGAAATTCCGGGATCACGGGTGCTTCTACGCGGAGGCCGCCGGGGCGGCCCGGTCCGCGATTCCTCTGTCCGAACTGGGGACGATCCCGGAAGGCGCGGAATACCGGGTTATCTTCCAGGTCACCTCGATCTTCAATGACCTGGGGACTCCTGAGTTCGACACCAGCTCGCCCACCGAGCTTACCGGAGTCATCTATGACCTGGAACTCGTGCAGGTCGTCAGTTCGGGTAATGTGTTCGTGATGGATTTCGCTCCGCTCGGGCGCAATCCCATCACGTCCGACGTGGACGGCGACATCGCCACGCTGCCCGGCGGCTATGTGGCCGGCGGCGTCACGGAGATATACGAGGGCCCCTCCGGGGACTACACCGCCGATCCGGGGTCCGTGCCCAACTACGACACGAAGCTCCCGGCCACGCCGCCGGTGCCGTTCGACTCGGGCAACGCGCCCGGTCAGTGGAGCGAGGGCGGGGCGGGTCATTCGGGCGCCGTCGGCGCCGACACCATGGTCACGGTCACCGACGGTGACTACTGGCTGGCCACCGTCATGCTGGACCTGAACTACCTTGTTTCGGCCGGAGTCGTCAACCCGCCGTCCACTTCGTTCGCCACGGGCGCCGTCCTGCGCATCCAGTTCGACCAGTCCTCGGGCACAGGGTCCGGCTTCGCCTACGCCAACGTCGTCGGCGGCAGCTTCGCCGACCAGATAGACCGCGCCCGACTGGGCCCCCTCACCGACCTTGCCCTGCTGTTCGACGTGGCCATCCCTATCTACGCGGAAGGCGAGCTGAAAGACACTCTCAGCTACCAGGGCGTGGGCCAGTGGACGATTGACAGTCAGGATCCGATCGTCTTCTTCGTCAAGGAACTGACGGCTGCCATCGGCGATCGCGTGTGGGAGGATCTGGACGAGGACGGGATCCAGGACGCAGGCGAGCCGGGGGTGGAAGGCGTTACGGTGAACCTCTACACGTGTGCCGACACGCTGGTGGCCAGCACAACTACCGACGCTAACGGCCTCTACCTGTTCGATGGTCTGACCCCCGGCGACTACTACGTCGAGTTCGTCCTGCCCGACGGCTACGCGTTCACGCTTCAGGACCAGGGCGCCGATGACGCCCTCGACAGCGACGCAGATCCCACCACCGGGCAGGCCATCTGCACGGGCCTCGAAGGCGGCGAGACCGACCTGACGTGGGACGCTGGCCTGGTGCAGACGGCCACCGGCGAGGGGTTCACTCCGGGCTACTGGAGGAATCACCTGGATGACTGGGTGGGCTACAGCCCCGGCGACAGCTACGAGGCCGTGTTCGGCGTGGACCTTACGGGCCGGCTGGACGGGCTGACGTTGCTTGAGGGCGTGCGTCTCGGCGGCGGGCACCACAGGGCGCTCATCCGTCACTCCGTCGCCGCGCTGCTGAACGCCGCGCACCCGAACGTGGACTACGCCTACACCGAGGCCGAAGTCATCGCCATGGTGCAGGATGCCTTCGCCACCGGTGACTTCGAGACGGCGAAGAACGAGTTCGAGCAGCAGAACGAACTCGGCGGCGACATAGACGACTGAGTAGGCGTGCCCGCACGGCGCAGGGCCGCAGCCAACTGCGGCCCCTGCGTCGCTCCGCGGCCGCCCCGCCAGTCTTGCGAGCCCCGCCGCAACCTCCACGCCGTCTCAGTTCTCATCTGCACGCCTTCTCGCCTCTGCCTGCTTTGACCCACCGCCTGGAGCCGCCTCAGGCAGCGCCGGGAGGCGAACCGCCAGACCAACGAAATAGCCGTTGAGCGCGGAGAACTGCGGTTGAGCGCCCTCGAACTCGAACTCCCCTGGGAGCCGTCCGAAGTACGCGTCACCCTCGCCGGGAACGGCCTCCTAAAGACCTGGCAATGGCAAGAGGGCTCACTTACGGTGAACCTGGCCACACCGGTCCGTATGCGTCCCACGCACCGGCTCATGGTCGCCGTTGGCGTCAGTACAGCATGCTGAGGCAGCCGCACAGGCGCAGGTTGCGGCTTACGACGTTAGCTCGGCGATGCGTCGCAGCCATGACCGTACGTCTCGGGCGGGGTCGATGCGGTCGAGGAGCTCGGGAGTCATGGCCTCGACCGCTTCGGCATTGAGCCGTCTCTTGACGCGGCTGATCTTCTTGCGCCTTCTCTCCTCGTCAAGATCCTTCCACTGGCGCGGAGAGTCGGACTCCTCATGTACTGCCTTAGCGCAGAGAGCCGGAACGTCATCGTCATCGTCAAACGCAACAGTGATGCCTAAAGCGGCCTGTATTGCGTCCGGATGGATGTAATTCTCTGCCTCTCTTTTGCCAGTTAGGTGAGCCTCGGCAAGAGTGGAGCTACTATTGACTTCGCTTGCCGCGGCCTCTTGCTGGCGTCGTTGTTGGCCAGTGTCGCGGTCGTAGAGATGGAACTCGGGCCGGTTGAGATGCGCAAGGCGATTGGCCCACACTTTGAGGTTTGACCCTCCGAGTGGTATAAAGACAATCTCCCCTTTCTCCTTCATTTGCCCGAGATCTGGCACTGAGGGGTCTTCCCGCCGGAGTACACCGCTCATCCCCTTCAGGAAGTCGATGTCAGCGATGCCCTCGAGGGCCACAAAGAGCTTGACCTTGTTATCAGGGAGCACTCCCAGTGCATCAGCAACCAGACGATATGTCTCCTCGTCTCCAGCGTGAATCAGGCGCGATCCGTTGGGGTCGATCTCCACGTAGCGGAGGGCGGAGGCTGGCAATAGGGCACCAAGCATGGGCGTGTGGGTGCTGATGATCACCTGACAGTCAGGGTCCTCGGACAGCTCCATGAGGGTATGCAGCAGCTTGCGTTGCCAATCTGGGTGGAGGGCTGTCTCGGGCTCTTCGATCGCATAGATGACGCTGGGAGACTCCATCTTCTCGCGCTTGTCTTCCGACTTGGCCTGGAAGAACCCGAGCAGGATCAGACGACGGACGCCGCTGCCTCTTTTGTTGAGAGGGATGTTCTGTTCGCCTGCGAGGGAGACTTTGAAGAGACTATGCCAGGATTTCGTGGTGATCTGAGGGTTAAGAGTCCTCGCGAGGCGCGGGTCCATATGCTGCACTTTGCCGACCGTCGAGTCGGGAACAGCCTTGAGCTCCTCCTTACCTCG
>JAWOCH010000265.1:0-8040 GCA_046483865.1 Candidatus Brocadiia bacterium
CCACCAGCGACTACACCGACACCGGTGTTACCAACGACACCACCTACTACTACGTGGTGACGGCGGTGGATACGTCCTCGAACGAGTCCGGTTACTCCAACGAGGCGAGTGCCACCCCGACCGACAGCACCGCTCCGGCGGCCCCGACGGGGCTCGTCGCGACAGCGGTCAGCGACAGCCAGATAGATCTGGACTGGGACGACAACACCGAGCCCGACCTGGACAGCTACAACGTCTATCGGGACACGGTTCAGATCGCCACGGACGTCACCACCAGCAGCTACAGCGACACGGGGCTTAGCGCCTCGACGCAGTATTGCTACACGGTGACGGCAGTGGACACGTCGGCCAACGAGTCGGCCGAGTCTGCGCAGGATTGCGCTACTACGCAGTCAGGTGGCGCGACGACCTGCCACGTGGACTCGATCACGGTGACTCTCGCTCCGGGTCCGGGTCCGCACAGCGTGCCGCATGCCGAGGTGGTGATCCTGGACGACGGCGGTGCGCCGGTGGAAGGTGCCACTGTCATCGGCAGCTTCAGCGGCGACGTCAGCGAAAGCGGCGTCTCGGACGTCACCGACGCCACGGGCCTGGCGGTGATCGAAGGCAAGAAGGCCAAGAACCTGGTCAGCATCACCTTCTGCGTGGACAACGTCACGCACTCGACGCTGACCTACGATTCCGGCGCCAACGTGGAGACCTGCGACAGCAACTGACACCAGTCGGTAGCTGAGCGTATGTCAAGACGCACACAGCGGCCCCGGTCCAGCAGCGCGGCCGGGGCCGCTCTACGTACGGGGGGCTGCCGCGCCGAAGCCGGCGGGCCGGCATGATTCTTGAAGGGAGGATGGGGGTGGCTTATAATGATATAGGGTCAGATTCTGTGAACCTGTGGAGAGCCGTCGTATGCCGTCGAGGAAGACAATCGGCCAGCTTTTACTGGGCAAAGGTCTGGTAGAGAAGGAGCAGGTCCAGCGGGCGCTGGAGTATCAGCAGCGTTCCAGCGACAACCTGAGACTGGGCGAAATCCTGGTCAAGTTCGGCTACGTGACCGAGAAGGACGTGCTGGCCTGCCTGGGCGAGCAGTTCGACGTGCCGGTGGTGGACCTGAGCGAGGTGCGCCCCCAGGTGGAAGCGGTCGAGGCCGTCCCCCGGAGCACCGCCCAGATGCACAACATCCTGCCCCTGGAGCTGTCCGACAACACGCTGAAGGTGGCCATCAGCGACCTGGACCTGTGCGCGATGGATAACCTGAAGTTCATCCTGAACGTGGATGTCAAGCCCGTGCTCGCCCCGGAGGAGGAGATCACGGAGGCCATTGACCGCTACTACGGCGGCGAGGAAGAGACGGTGGACAACATGCTGCGCGAGTTCACCGAAGGGGCTTTTGCCGAGGAAGAGGCGGAGGGGGAGGAAGATGAGGAGGAAGGCGGCGGCGCGCCGGTGGTGCGGCTGGTCAGCCTGATAGTGAGCGACGCCGTCCAGGCCCGCGCCAGTGACATCCACATCGAGCCGTTGGCGGACCGCCTGCGGATACGCTACCGCGTGGACGGCGTCTGCCACGAGGTGCAGTCCCCCCCCAAGGGGCTGCAGAACCCCATAATCGCCCGTCTGAAGCTGATGGCGGGCATGAACCTGGCCGAGAAGCGTCGTCCCCAGGACGGCCGAATTCCCATCAACGTCCAGGGCAGGCCGCTGGATCTGCGTGTCAGCGACATACCCACCACGGACGGCGAGAGCATAGTGATGCGTATCCTGGACAAGGAGTCCGCCAAGGTGGGCCTGGCCGAACTGGGCTTCCACACGTCGGACCTTGAGCACTTCCAGCGCATCATCCGCCGCCCCAGCGGCATCTTCCTGGTCACCGGCCCCACCGGCAGCGGCAAGACCACCACGCTCTACAGCGCGCTGAACGAGCTGAACCGCCCGGATACGAAGATCATCACCGCCGAAGACCCCATCGAGTATACGTTCCCCGGGATCAACCAGTCGGAGGTGCGCAGCGAGATAGACCGCAGCTTCCCCATCATCCTGCGCGCCATGCTGCGTCAGTCGCCGGAGATCATCCTGGTGGGAGAGATCCGTGACGAGGAGACGGCCGAGATCGCCATTCGTGCCGCTCTGACCGGTCACCTGGTGTTCAGCACACTGCACACCAATGACGCTCCGAGCGCCATCCCCCGGTTGATTGACATGGACGTTGCTCCCTACATGGTGGCCTCGTCGGTGCAGGCGATAATGGCACAGCGGCTGGTGCGGACGATCTGCCCCAATTGCAAGGAGCCCTACGAAGTGCCGGAGGGCCAGCTTCGGGGGGTGGGTCTGAGCGCGGCCGAGGTGGAGGGCATAACCTTCTATCACGGCGCCGGCTGCAACCGGTGCAACAACACGGGCTACTACGGGCGTGTGGGCATCTTCGAGCTGATGGAGATGAACGACGACCTGCGCATCCTGACCTTCGGCAAAGCGCCCACCGGAGAGATCCGCGAGAAGGCCCGCTCCTACGGCATGCTTACCCTGCGGGAGGACGGCCTGCGGAAGGCCATCCAGGGCAAGACCACCGTAGAGGAAGTGATCCGCGTCGCCGGGGCGGCCCAGGAGGGCGAATGAGACGGGCTGAGTCGGCACTTGCCAGCGGGAAGCAGTCATGATCCAGGTAGAGAAAGTCCTCGCGGCGGCCATCCGCCAGGACGCCGAGGATGTCATCTTCACCGTGGGCCGGCCCCCAATGCTCCGCATCCACGGCGAGCTGCAGGCACTGCCCACCGAGACGTTGCGGGGCGAGGACACAGTTGGCTTGATGAAGAGCGTCACGCCGGAGCGCTACCAGCAGGAGCTGCAGGAAGAGGGTTCGACCGACTTCGCATTCGAGTTCGAGGACAGGGCCCGCTTCCGGGTGGCTGCGTTCCGTCAGCAGGGCAACGTCTGCCTGGTGCTGCGCTTGATACCGTCGAAGCTCCGCAGCTTCAGAGAGCTGGGCCTGGGTTCCCACATCCAGGAGCTGCTCTACCGGCCTCGCGGGCTGATCCTGGTGACCGGGCCGACCGGCTGCGGCAAGACGACCACACTGGCCACCCTGATTGACCACATCAACCGCACGCGCAAGGTGCACATCCTGACCATCGAAGACCCGATCGAGTACCGCCACCCCCACCGGGAGGCCATAGTGAGCCACCGGGCGGTGGGGTTGGACGTCCCATCGTTCAGCGTGGCCCTGCGCCGGGCGCTGCGGGAGGCGCCGGACGTGATCCTGGTGGGCGAGATGCGGGACCTGGAGAGCACGCGACTGGCGCTGATGGCGTCCGAGACGGGACACCTGGTGCTGAGCACCGTCCACACCCAGAGCGCCCAGACCACCGTCGAGCGGATCGTCGAGGAGTTCCCCGCAGGCGAGCAGTCGCAGATACGCATCCAGTTGGCCAACAGCCTGCTGGCGGTGCTCACGCAGACCCTCGTCCCTCGCACCGAGGGCGGGCTGGTGGCCTGCTTCGAGATACTGCTGGTCACCCCTGCGGTGCGGCACCTGATACGCGACAACAAGACGTTCCGCATAGACTCCGCCATACAGACCGGCCGCGAACGAGGCATGCAACTGCTGGACGATCACCTTCTGCAGCGCTACCGCCAGGGGGTGATCTCCCGCACAGACGTGATGACGCGCTGCCGTTACCCAGAGGACGTAACCAAGGCGCTCCAGGCGATGGAGACGCCCGCGAAGTAAAGCACCTGAAAGAGAACACTATTATGGCACAGGACACTGAGACACGACATAAGCTGCTGGGCAGGATACTGAAAGATATGGGGCTGGTCAGCGAAGGCCAGATCCAGGAGGCCCTCGCTATACAGAAAGAGTCGGGCGGGGCGATCGGTGAGATACTGGTCCAACGGACCTACATCAACCGCGAGGCGCTGGCCCTCGCCCTGGCCACACAGGCCGGCATGGAGGTCGTCGAGCTGCAGGACATGGAGATCCCCGAGAAGGTCCTCGAGCAGATTTCGCCCTCCATCGCCCAGGTATACCGCGTGGTGCCCGTGCGCTACCGCAACGGTGTGCTGACCGTGGCCCTGGCCGACCCGACGCACCTGAAGACCCTGGATGACCTGCGTTTCCTGCTCAACTGCGAAGTGCGGGGCGCCGTGGCGACCGAGGAAGCCATCGAGGAGGCGATACAGGAGCACTACAGCACCAGTGAAGATATCGAGGACGTGCTGGCCGAGATGAGGGAGGTCACCGAGGAGATGGCCCAGCACCTGCCGGAGCAGGCCAGCCAGTGCATTGACCTGGAAAGCATCGAGGAGATGGCCAGCAGCGCGCCCGTGCGCCGACTGCTGAACCTGATACTGCTGACCGCCATCCAGGATCGGGCCAGCGACATCCACTTCGAGCCGTTCGAGGACGAGTTCAAGGTGCGCTACCGCGTGGACGGGGTGCTCTACGAGATGGTCCCCCCGCCGAAGCACCTCCATCTGGCCATAACCAGCCGTATCAAGGTTATGACCCAGACGATGAACATCGCCGAACGGCGGATGCCGCAGGACGGCCGCATCGAGCTGAACATCGCCGGAAACCCCATTGACCTGCGCGTCTCGACTCTGCCCACCATGTTCGGCGAAAGCGTCGTGCTGCGTGTTCTGGACCGGCGGATGGTCGCCCTGGACATCAACGAACTGGGGCTGCGGCGGGTTGACATGGACCAGGTGATGGAGCTGATGCGCCTGCCGCACGGCATCATCCTGTGCACCGGCCCCACCGGCTGTGGCAAGACCACCACCCTGTATGCCGCCCTGCGCGAGCTGAACGACATCGGCGTGAAGATACTCACCGTCGAGGACCCGGTCGAGTACGACATCGAGGGCATCATGCAGATGCAGGCGCGCGCGGAGATAGACGTCGGCTTCGCCAACGCCATGCGCCACTTCCTGCGCCAGGACCCGGACATCATCCTGGTCGGTGAGATCCGCGACCAGGAAACCGGCCAGATGGCCATCCAGGCATCCCTGACCGGCCACGTCGTGTTCAGCACCGTCCACACACAGGACGCGGCAACGGCCATCACCCGACTGATTGACCTGGGGCTGGAGCCCTACCTGATCAACGCCACCCTGGAAGGGGTGATCGCCCAGCGATTGGTGCGGCGCATCTGCACCCACTGCAAGGAGGAATACGAGCCCACGCCGGACGCCATCATGTCGCTGGGCCTGCGACCGGAGGACGTGGAGGGTAAGAAGTTCTACCGCGGCCGGGGCTGCGACCGCTGCAATCAGATCGGCTACTACGGGCGGATGGGCCTGTTCGAGATCCTGAACATAAGCGACGAGCTGCGCGAGATGATGATGCAGGGCACCTCCACCCAGGAGCTGCGCGCGGCCGCCCGCAAGTTCGGCTGCCGGTCGCTTCGACAGAGCGGCCTGCTGGCCGTATACGACGGCCAGACCACTATCGAGGAAGTCAGCCGCGTCACCCTGGCCGAGTAGAGCGCCAGGAAGTATGACCCGGCGCGCAATGCGGCCGCCCCCCGCCGTGTGCGCAGTGGCGCCGGTGTCGGCCCCGCCGTCCGGCTCGGGGTTGCGCGAGAAACGGCCTTGACATCGCCCTTTGCCGGACGGATAATGAAGGTAAAGGCGGATTGGCAGTTTTTGGTAGCGGAGCGAAAAGTCTTGAAAACCAAATGTCCGGTATCTGAGACCCCTCTACAGGCTGTTCCGGGAGGAGGGTAGGCGAAATGGCAGTGTTCGAGTATGAGGCGATGAACGCCGAGGGCAAACCCGTCGTGGACACCCTCGAGGCGAAGAACACCGAAGAGGCCATCGGCCGGATCCGGGAGATGGGGCTGTTCCCCACCCGGGTCAACGAGCGCAAAGCTGCCAAGGGCCAGGGAGGCGGAGGGGGGCGCGGGCCCAGCCGTGTGCGCAAGAAGACCTTCGTGATCGGCGGCGTGCGGGGCAAGGATCTGACCACCTTCACCCGCCAGCTATCCACACTGACCGACGCCGGCATACCCGTCGTGCAGGCGCTGAACATCCTGGAGCGGCAGATGCGTCCCTGCGCGCTGAAGAACATCGTCGGCTCGGTGGCGGACGAGGTCGAGGGCGGCTCTTCGCTTTCCGAGGGCATGGCCAAGTATCCCAAGGCGTTCGATAAGCTCTACGTCAACATGGTGAAGGCCGGGGAGGCCGGCGGTATGCTGGACATCGTGCTGCAGCGTCTGGCGGACTTCCGGGAGAAGGCCGCCCGCCTGCGCCGCCGCGTGCTGTCGGCGTTGATCTACCCCGTGTTCGTCATCCTGGCGGCCGGCGGCATCCTGACCTTCCTGATCTACCGGGTCATTCCCAGCTTCATCAAGATGTTCGAGGAGCTGGACGTGACGCTGCCGGCGCCGACGAAGTTCCTGCTGGTGGTCACGAACTTCGCCACCCACAGGTGGTACCTGCTGCCGGCCATTCCGCTGGGCATATTCGGCATCTACAAGCTGATCACCGCCACCAAGGTCGGTCGCTTCATCATAGACTGGCTCAAGTTCCGCATCCCCGTCTTCGGCTCCATCATCAACAAGGCCGCCATTGCGCGGTTCACCCGCACCTTCGGCACACTGATCGGCAGCGGCGTGCCCATCCTCGAGGCGCTCAACATCTCGCGCGACACCTCCGGTAACTCCGTGCTGGCCGGCGCCATCCAGAAGGTGCACGACGGCGTGCGCGAAGGCGACCCCATCGCTCCGCCCCTGGGCGAGAGCAACGTCTGCGACGACATGGTGGTCAACATGATAGACGTCGGGGAGGAGACCGGTAACCTCGACACCATGCTCCTTAAGGTGGCCGATAACTACGACGACCAGGTGGACTCCGCCGTCGAGGGCCTCACCAGCCTGATGGAGCCCATCATGGTCATCCTGCTGGGCGGCATCGTCGGCTTCATTGTCATCGCTCTGTTCATGCCGCTGATCAAGCTGATGAGTTCGCTCTCATGAGCCAGTGTGCGCTCAACATCGTCTCGTTGGGTTCGGTCAGTGCCGCGACGGCCGGAGAGGTCTCTGGAGTGCGGCGCCTTGGCGCCGCTCTGGATTCCGGCGGCTTGCCGCCGGGGTATGACAAAGGGGGGCAAGCCCCCCAACGGCAAAGCGGTGGCAAGCCACCGCACTCCAGAAGCCGGTTCTTGCCTGCCGCACCTGCTGTGAGACGCGATGCCGAAACTGCTCAAGGCAGCAGGCCGGCCGCGAAGCCGACTTGCGGCCCTCGGAGACATCTTTTGCCGTCGGGACGGCGGCTCAATGCACTGAGATCATTACTGGTGTTCCACCAGGTAAGGAGATCGCTCATGCGCCCCTCCAGCGGCCCGTTGAACCAGTCGCCTGCCTCGCCGCAGCCGCTCTCGCCGCTCCAGCTACGGGCAGGTCCGGCGTCCTCGCCGGACCTGGCGCGGCGGGGACGCCGCGCCTACCCATCGGGGGGGCGGCGGCCGGCCGGCTTCACGCTCGTCGAGATGCTGGTCGTCATCAGCATCATCGCCATACTGGCCGGCATGTTGATGCCCGCCATCATGGCCGCCCGCGTCAAGGCCCAGGAAACCCACACCCTCAACCTGATCCACAACTGCGAGATAGCCGCCACCGACTTCTTCAACGACTACGGAGACTATCCGCCCTCCACGTGGGCCGAGCTGGACGAGTTCTTCGAGGTGGAGGGCGTCAAGAAGGACGAGGGCTGCTTCACCAGCACTGATTCGTACGGACCCGCCCCCGACAGCGAACAGGATACCTGGGTGGATGAGTTCCCCATGCAGTTCGACCGCAACATGAACGACTATGACGACACCGAGCCGGACAAGGAAGAAGCTCCGCGTTTGTGCCGGATCAACGAGGGCATCGAGGTGTTCCTGGCCTGCGTGGCCAGCCAGAACGGCGGCCCCTACATGGAGGTCGAGGCCAGTTGGGTGGCCAACACCGACGCCGACTTCGACCGCTCCAGCAACGACTTTGACGAGGCCGGCGACGTGGACACCGACCCGGACATCCTCCAGGCCACCAACTGGTACTTCGGCGG
>JAWOCH010000272.1:0-4877 GCA_046483865.1 Candidatus Brocadiia bacterium
GCATCAGGTTACAGCAGCGGTTGCGCGTTTGCAAGAAAGGCGCCGGAGTGGTAGAATCCCAGCCGTTACCCAAGCCACCTGAGGAGGCCGACCGTGGCCAGAGAATGTGCCATCTGCGGAAAAGGATCCAGTTCAGGACGCCAGTACACCCGCCGGGGTCGGGCCAAGCATCTCGGCGGCGTCGGCATCAAGACCACCGGCAAGAGCAACCGGCAGTTCAAGCCCAACCTCCAGCGTGTCCGCGCGCTGGTTGACGGCACGCCGAAACGCATCCTCGTCTGCACCCGCTGCATCAAGAACGGCAAGGTGCAGAAGGCCGTTCGCTGACACCCCGCCATGCCCATCACCCGCCACGAAGCCGAGCACGCCGCGCACCTGAGCCGCCTCGAACTGAGTGAAGAGGAACTGGACAGGTTCGCCGGCCAGCTCGACTCCATCCTGGCCTACGTGGAGAAGCTCAACGAGCTGGACACCTCCGACGTCGAGCCCATGCTCCACGCCATCGAAGGCCACCAGAGAACCCGTCCCGACCGGGCCGGCGAATCCCTGCCGCGCGAAGAAGCCCTCCGCAACGCCCCCGACTCCACCCGGGGGTGCTACAAAGTCCCCCGCATCATAGACTGATCTCACCACGGAGACACGGAGGGCACGGAGAACGGCACGGATGGAGGGTCAACGGCGAGGCCACCCTACAGCACGCGGCGCACGATGCCTTCCTTAAGCACCGGTACGTTGAAGTTGAGCAGTAGGCCCACAGACTTCCCGCTCAGCCGCATGTAGGTCAATAGCTGGGCCTCATGTACGGGTTGTATCTCCGCCACGGCCTTGAGTTCCAAGACGACCGCGTCTTCGACCAGTATGTCGATGCGGCAGTCGCTCCCAAGGCTGACCCCCTTGTAGCGTATCGGGACGGGGACCTGGCGGGTGAAGTCTGTTCCGCGCAGAGATAGCTCGTGGCAGAGGGCCTCCTCGTACACGGACTCGAGCAAGCCGGGCCCAAGTTCCCTGTGGACTTCCATGGCAGCGCCGATTACCTGCTCCGTCGTCTCATCTTCCAGCAACATTGAGGTCTCCCTTGTCGGCTTGCCGTTGAGAACAACATGCTCTCCTGCCGTTCTCCGTGTCCTCCGTGTCTCCGTGGTGAATCTATTCGTCGCTGTTGAGGACGCCGTAGCAGCTCTCGCACAGGCCGCCTACCCACCGCAGTGAAGTGTTCAGTCCCTCGTCCAGGTCGCATCGCTCGATGTGCTGCGCCTTTACGATGTTCCGGGCGGCTTCAGGCAGGTCGGGGGAGCCGGGCAGGCGGCCGTTTTCGGTCAGCCGCAGGGGGAAGAACAGGCTGAGGTTGTAGAGGAAGCTGAGCCGCTCGTACGGTTCGTCCGGGCGGGCGCGGGTGCGCTGCCACAGCAGCCGACTCACCGGATGCTCGCGGCCGGTGGGATGTTCGTGCAGCTTCTTGCGCACCATGTAGAAGGTGCACTGACGGGTCATCTTCAGCGGCGGGTAGAGATCGGCCTCCGGCAGCAGGTGGCCCATGCACAGATTCACCTCGCGCGCCAGCCCGTCCAGGGCCTCCCAGCACTCGCGCAGAAACGCGTGCAGTTCCGCCTCGGCCAGATCCACATCATCCGCTCCGGCCGCTTCCAGGCACTGCTGCTGACAGCGCTCGGCGCCGGCCAGCCGGCGGGCGGTGAACCCGTGCAACTCCCCCAGCAGCGCCGCCTCCTGGGCCGGCAGACGCCGAGCCCACTGTTCGGTGAATGACATGCGCCCTCCCTCCGGGCCTGTCGCCTGCGGGGCGGCCGGCTTCAGGCGTGCTTGTTGATGATGACGATCTCGGTGGCGTCGGTCTCGGGGTCAATGGACTTCGCGGCGAGGGCGACCTTGTTGTCCTCGTCCAGAGCGTCCCAGTAGCGCCCGGCCAGCTCCTCCAGGTCGTCTCCGAGCGGCAGCAGGTGGGGTTCGCCCCGGAAGGAGGGCAGGGGGGACCCGTCCGTCTCGTAGGTGGTCACGCAGTGGCCGGCGCCGGGCACTGCCGTCTCGTAGCTGAAGAAGTGCCGCGTGCAGTGCTCGCCTGAGCCGGCGACCGCCTTCAGGATGCCCAACTGGTAGGCGTGAAACGTGTCGTTCAGGTTGACCACGCCGGCGATGCGCGGGGTGTAGTTCGGCGCGTCGGGCTCGAAGGTGCGCGTCATCAGGGCCTGCTCGAAGGTCCGCCCCGCCCGCATGGCCTCGAAGATGGTGTCGGTCTGGTCGCCGTTGGAAACCACGTGGCAGCGGGGAAAGCTGCGGATGCAGTTGTAGATGATCAGGGAAGGGTCCTCGACCTTCGACTCGTCGAACGCCTGCGTCCGCACGGTGCCGTCCTCCCGGACGAAGACGCGGTTCCGGCTGTTCTGGCTGCGGCCCATGATCCAGTAGAGCTGCACCAGCCGCGAACCGTCGGGGGTCATGCCGATGACGATGCCCCGTCCGGGGTAGGGGTTCTCGCTGAGGGCCTGCATGTTGGCGTCCAGTGTCTCTTCAATGTCCATCGGCGGGCCTCCTTGAGGGCGGTGGATTGGTTCGGGCGGCGATTATACCGGGCCGGCCTACGGTCTCCAACCGCGCCCGTGTCAACTCTCCGGCCGCAGGGCGAGGAAGACGAGGTCCTCAGCGTTCTTAGCCGATTGCGGCTCGCGGCTGAAGTCGGGATAGGCGCGCGGCTCTGCGAAGCCGGCCCGTTCCAGGTAGGCCAGCATCTCACCGGCCGTCATCGCCCGGAGGTGCTCGATGGTCTCCACCTGCCAGGTCTGGCCGCCCTCCCGGACGGTGGCGGCGTCCCGGATGTGATAGATGGAGGTGAAGTCGTCGTAGCGGTGGAGCGTCTGCCACTCGACCTCCAACTCGTCGGTGACGAAGGTGGCGCCCTCCGGCTCGTCGAGGACCTGCCAGTCGGGGCTCAGCAGGTTGTCGTTGTCCACCACCAGCAGTCCGCCCGGCCGGAGCGCCTGCCGCATACGGCGGAGGGCGGCCACCATCTCCTCGGTCTCCAGCAGGTAGCAGATGGCCGAGCCCATGCAGATGACGGCGTCGAACGCGTCGAGGCCGTCCAGGTCCTGCATCCCCTGCTGCCGGAGTTCCGCCCGCAGGCCGCGCCGCTCCAGCTTCGCCCGGCAGCGCTCGAGCATTGCCTCGCTCAGGTCAATGCCGGTCAGCCGGTAGCCGGCGCGCGCCAGCGGGACGACGTAGGCGCCCGTGCCGCAGCCGGCGTCCAGTACGTCATGCACGGGGCGACGGCAGACTTCACTGAACGCCCACTCGATAAACTCGACCTCCCGCGTGTCCGCCTCGGCGTCGTCCTGTCCGAACACTATCAGGTCGTAGATGCGCGCGGCGCGGGGGCCGTAGGGTTGCTCTGTGGCCATCTTCACTCGGTTGCCAGAAGCGCTGAGAACGACTCGCCCAGCATCCGCTCGATGGCCGGGCTGACGCGCCAGAACTCCTTCAGGTCGCGGTATTCCTGCACGGCGTCCCGATGGCCGGGCCGGGAGGTCAGCTCAGCGCGGATCATCAGGTTCTTGGCCGTCGCCTCCGGGTCAACGAACTCGATGACGCTGGTGCGGTATCCCGTCACGCGGAGGGCGGCCGCGCGGAGGGCGTCGGTGACCAGGTCCGCCTGTCGCTCCCGCAGGATGCCGTGGCGGGTCAGCGTGCGGAACTCGGGCGCGTCCATCTGGTCGTGCAGCTCGTGCTGGCAGCAGGGGGCGGCCAGGATCACCCGCGCCTTCCACTGGACGCCGCGGGCCAGCGCCTCGTCGGTGGCCGTGTCGCAGGCGTGGAGGCTGAGCACCACGTCGGGGCGGTTCTCCGGAGTGAAGTCGGCTATACGGGCGACGCAAAACTCCAGTTCCTCCCATCCCAGCCGGTCACGCAGCTCGCGCATCCGGCCGATAAGCTCCTCCTTCACGTCCACTCCGATCAGCCGCACCGAGAGCCCACAGACGTGCGCCAGGTAGTGGTAGGCGGCGAAGGTCAGGTAAGCCTTCCCGCAGCCGCAGTCCACCATCCGGACGCCATCGGTCGCCGAGTCGCTGTCGGCCACGGTCCGGGCGATGACGCGCAGGAACTCGTTGATCTGGCGGAACTTGCCGCGCATGGAGGCGCGCACACGGCCGTCCTCGGTCATCACGTCGAGCGCCTGGAGCAGCTCGTCCGGCTGGTCTGCGGCCAGCTCGTAGTCCTTCTGCCGGTCGTGGGACAGGTCGGGCTCCTGCTCGGGCATGGAGGGCTTGCCCCGGCTGACCAACGCCTTGCCCTTGTCCGTGATACGCACGTGCAGGTCGCCGGCGGTGGACTGGGCGTGGATGCGCGTGAAGGGCAGGGCGAGGGCCTCCCGCAGCTTGCGGCGCAGCTCGCGTCCGCGGTAGTTCTTGGTGATGCAGCGGTCGGGCGCCAGGTAGTTGAACTGCACGTGGCGGCGTCCCTTGATCAGCACGGGCCGCGCCTGGATTTTCACCCAGCCGTCCGCCGTCTCCGCGCGCGGCCGGGAGAGGGTGAGCTGCTGGAAGCCGTCCTCTTCCAGCACCATGCGCGCCACGGCCTGGCTGTGATCATCCGGTTCGCCGCCAACCATGGGGTGGATCCTCGGGGCGCAGTACCTGGAGGACTACCGTATCCCAGGTGAGGGCGCCGCGCAACGTCTGCCTGCGTGCGATCGTGTCAAGAGTGTTGTGTAAAAGGGGCTGGAGGGCTTCGGCGCGCTGTGCGGCCGTAGCGCTGCTGTTGTAGCTTCCGCCAGACCAGGTAGGTGGCCCTCTCCAGGCTCCGAGCACTGGGGAAGATGCCCACCTTGCGGATCTTCTTGCTCAACTCTCCTATGAAGCGTTCGATGGGGT
>JAWOCH010000351.1:0-5871 GCA_046483865.1 Candidatus Brocadiia bacterium
AGCGACACCTCCCCGGGGGTGGGTACCATGTCCTGGCAAAGTAACTTTCTGTGCTTGACAGGCAGCGTCCTGTACCATAGCATGACATTCGTAAGGTGGGCTGGCAGTGCTCCTATCCGGCGACGGGGAGTTCCATAAGTCGTGCCAGCAGAGGGGTGGCAGTCTCACGGCGAAGGGGCCGCGTTCCGCGACCCTCACATCATCGTCCTCAGCAATGACGACGAGCTGCAGCGGCTCGTGCGCCAGGCGCTGGGGTCATCCTACCCACGAATCACCCGTGCCGCCGACTGCGGATCTGCGTTGCGCGCTGCGCAGGACTGCCCATTTGCCCTGCTGCTGGCCGACTTGACCGACGGATCTGTGGACGCGTTGGCCGCCCTGCGCCGGGTCCTTGTTGAGCGCCGGCCCATCCTGGCGCTGGCTATCTGGGAGATGGACGAACCGCGGGCTGCGCTGGCGGCAGCCAGGCTGGGCGCGTCCGAGTGCCTGACCCGCCCGCCCTGCGCCGGGGATCTGCTGGAGGCCGTCGAAAGCACGCTCCAGGAGGGACTGCAGCGCGGCACGACACTGCACGAGCGACGTCGCTTGAGCTTCGCGGGCGGAGGCAAGCGTCTGGTCGGCGCCAGCCGGCCGATGCGACATCTCCTGCGCCGCATGGACATCGTGCGGCACGTGGACAGCAGCGTGATCATCCGGGGCGAGACGGGAACCGGTAAGGAACTGGTCGCGCGCGCCATCCATCGCAACAGCCCCCGCGCCCGAGAGCCCTTTGTCAAGCTCAACTGCGGCGCCATACCCAGGGAACTGCTGGAGAGCGAGCTGTTCGGTCACGAGCGCGGCTCCTTCACCGGCGCCATGCAGCAGAGGATCGGCCGGTTTGAGATGGCGCACGGGGGCACGATACTGCTCGACGAGATCGGCGACATGCCGCTGGAGCTTCAGGTGAAGCTGCTGGGCGTGGTCCAGGATCGCACCGTCCAGCGAGTGGGCGGCGACAGACGCATCCCGGTGGATGTGCGCATAATCGCCGCCACGCACCAGGACCTGGAGACCGCCATCGAGGAGGGGCGTTTCCGCGAGGACCTCTACTACCGCCTGAAGGTGGTGACCATCCGCGTGCCAACCCTCCGGGAGCGACGCGACGATATTCCGCTGCTGGCCTACCACTTCCTGAAGGTCTACAACCACGTCACGGGCAAGGCGCTTGAGGGCGTAACGCCGGAGGCCATTGAACTGCTGCGCAGGTACGACTACCCCGGCAACGTGCGGGAGCTGGAGAACTTCCTGGAAAGCGCCGCGGTGTTCTGCCAGGGGCGAGATATCCGGCCCGACGACCTGCCCCCGCCCGTGCGCAACGCGACCGGTTCACCGGCGCGCGAGCTGCGCATCGCCGCCGGAACGCCCATGGAGGAGGTCGAGCGCCTGTGCATAATGGAAACGCTCAAGCACACCGAAGGCAACAAGCGCCGGGCCGCCGCGCTGCTGGGCATGAGCGAGAAGTCTATCTACAACAAACTGGACCGCTACAACATACCGCTTAAGTTCCCTCAGAGCGGGCACGAGGACGAACCAGTCGGCACGGAATCGCGTAGCGGCTACAGCACGGCCTGAGCGCGCGCGGAGTTGACAGACGCCGCCCTTCCGACTATCATGCCCCACTCGGTCGAGTTCCATTGACTCCCCATATCCGACAGGAGACGCTGCCGCTGTGGCCGCAAGGAGACGACGAACATCCAGGAAGCGCTGCCGCTTCTGCCGTGACAACGTGGACGTAGTGGACTACAAGGACACCAACCAGCTTCAGCGGCTGATGTCCGGCGAAGCGGCGATCTTCGGGAAGAAGCGCTCCGGCAACTGCTCTCGCCATCAGCGAATGGTAAAGCAGGCCATCAAGCGGGCGCGTTTCCTGGCGCTGCTGCCCTACCGCTGAGCGCCCCATCCTGCGCAGCCGCCCCCGCGCGCCCCGCCCACCGCCGCCGCGGCGGCGGCCCTGCACGTTGACTTTGCCCCGCCCGTTCTCAATAATGAATGCAGCGCGGGGTGCTTGAGGCGCATCTTCGCTAAGCCCACGTCGCCTCCCCGCCGGAACCACTGTGGAGCGCACCATGGAGCACGCCTTCCAGGGATGCTATACGGCACTCGTCACGCCGTTCTGTGGCGATGAGGCCCGGAGTATTGACTTCGAAGCTCTCCAGCGACTCGTGGAGTTCCAGGTGGCTGGCGGCGTCAGCGGCATCCTCGCCGTCGGCACCACCGGCGAGAGCCCGACGCTGAACTGGGAGGAGCACTCCGAGGTCATCATCAGCATGCACCAGTTCGCCGCCGGGCGCTGCACGATCATCGGCGGCACCGGCTCCAACTGCACTGCCGAATCCATCGCCAGCACGCACCACGTGGCCTCCGAGGGCATCGAGGCGGTCCTGCTGGTTGAGCCCTACTACAATGGGCCCAGCTCGATCGAGATCCGCAGGGAGTACCTGGAACCCATCGCCCGCGAGTTCCCGGACGTGCAGGTCATCCCCTACGTGATCCCCGGCCGTAGCGGCACGCAACTGCTGCCGGAGGATCTGGCACTGCTGAGCGACGCCTGCCCGAACGTGAACGCCGTCAAGGAGGCCACCGGAGACCTGGAGAATATGCGCCGCACGCGCGCCTGCTGCGGGCCGGGCTTCGGCATTCTGAGCGGCGACGATGGCATGACGCCGACCATGATGACCGACCCGGAGGTCGCCGCCTGCGGAGTGGTCAGCGTGGTGAGCAACGTGGCCCCCGCCGCCGTCCAGCAGATGGCCGAAGCCCTTCTGAACGGTGACCGGGCCGAGGGCGAGCGGCTCGCGAAGGCCCTGGAGCCGCTGTTCGACCTGGTAACCGTCAAGACCACCGAGAACAGCCCGCACGGGCCGCGGTTGTGCAAGGCGCGCAACCCGCTGCCCATCAAGACCCTCATGCGGCTGCTGGGTATGCCCTGCGGAGGCGTGAGACAGCCGCTGGGCAGGATGACGTCGCAGGGGCTGGAGACCGTCGTTGCCACGGCGCTTCGGGTATGGCGGGACAACCCCGAGATACTGAAGCCCGTGGCGCAGGCCTTCGACGTGGACATCGAGCGCCGCCTGCATGAGCCGGAGTTCCGGCGAGGGCTGGCCTACGAACCGCAAGAGGCGTGACCGACCGCGCACGGCGGAGTGGAGGAAGTATGGCTGAGCAATCCGGCAAGCTGGGACTCGACATGCTGTTCCGCCAGATGCCGGGCCTCGGGGCCAGTGATCTGCATCTGAAGGCGGGGAATCCGCCTATCTATCGCATAGACGGCCTGCTGCACCGCACCAAGGCCGATGCGCTTTCGGCCGAGGAACTGGAGGCCCTGGTTCGTGAGCTGCTCGGCGACGAGCGCCTGGAGCAACTGCGCGAGGAAGGCAGCGTAGACCTGGGGCGCGACATCGAGGGGGGCCGCGTGCGGATCAGCATCTTCCTGCAGAAGGGCCGCATCGGCCTGACTGCGCGGCTGCTGACCGCGGACATCCCGTCGCTGGAGGAGCTTCATCTGCCCCCCGCGCTGGCGCGTATCGCGGACATTCGCCAGGGCCTGGTGCTGGTCTGCGGCGTTACAGGCTGCGGCAAGTCCACCACCCTGGCCGCGCTGATCGAGATGATCAGCAAGAAGTACCGCTACCACATCCTGACCATCGAAGATCCCATAGAGTACCTGCACCGCGACGCCAAGAGCATCGTGAACCAGCGCGAGATCGGACTGGACTGCCTCGACTGGCAGAAGGCCCTCCGTGCTGCCGTGCGCGCTGACCCGGATGTGATCCTGGTCGGAGAGATGCGGGACCTGGAGACTTTCCAGGCAGGCCTGCGCGCCGCCGAGACCGGCCACCTGGTCTTCGGCACGCTCCACACGTCCAGCGTGTCTGGAACGTTCGGACGGATCCTGGACATGTTCCCCGCCGACCGACACCCTCTGATCCGCCAGGGCCTGGCCGCCAACATCCAGGCTGTGCTGTGCCAGATGCTGGTGCCCTCTTTCCAGGAGGACATCAACGTGGTGCCCGCAGTGGAGTTGATGTTCGCCAACGCAGCCATGCGCCAGGCCATCGCCGAGGGGCAGGATGGCCGCCTGACAGACCTGATCGAGGTCGGCCGGCAGGAAGGTATGCGGACCTGGACGCAGTCGTTTGTCGAACTGATCAAGAAGGGGTTGGTTGAGAAGAGGGTCGCCCTGGCGTACGCTCCCAACCGTGAGGCGTTGGAGATGGCCCTCCGAGGCATAGACATCGCGCAGTCCTCCATCGGATGAGCCGAGAAAAACCCCGTGCATCTGTGTCGAAGGCATTGCGCTCAACAGGTCTGATCCTCGCCTTCATGCTGGTTCTGCTGAGCGCATCGCCGCCGCGTGTCGTGGCCCAACCTGTCAGCTCCCCACCCGAGGCGCAGGCTGAGAGCCCGATGCAAGAGACGCCTGCGGCCGGCCCCCTGATCCGCCCCCCGGCCATGGAGAAACCGCCCGGCGGGGTGCAGATACCGTTCTACATCCACCCGCTGTGGCTGGCGCTGCTCACGGTGGCCATAGGCACGTGGCTGTATCTGACTTCCTGGGTCAGTTACGATGCCCGCGGCGTCGGTCTGGACTTCATGCGGTGTGCGGTCCTCATGCTTGCCGCCGGTGGTTTGGGATTGCTGTTGACCGTGGCCCTGCACGGCGCCTTCGCCTTCTTCATGCTATTGATCGTACTCGGCGCGGCGGCGGGCTATATCGCCAAACGCAACGAAGTCGTGCCGGAGCGGCACCGCATCTTCGGCTCCTACCATCGCTCGCAACTGCTCAAATCAACTCCCCTGATCGGCAACCTGGTCAAAGGGGACACGGGGTTCGAGTTCGACACGGGCGACGTGCTCATAAGAAGGGATGACGGCACGCCGTTCGACGATTTCATGTCCGAGCGGGGCGGCATGGCAGCAGGGGCGGAAGCGGTCAGGAACGCCCTGCTCGAAGCCTGCACCGCAAACAGCCGCGAGGTGCGCATATTCCCCCATGGGGACCAGTTTGTGGTGCAGCACGTGCTGGATGGCGCAGCCCAGAACACCCAGGCGCTGAAGGCCGACGTCGGTAACAGGGCCATCAGCAGCGTGGCAGGATTCCTGGGGCTGACCCGCGAAGGGCGCCCCCGTACCGGTTCGGCATCTTTGAGCGCCCAGGTGCGCGGCATGCCCATGGTGACCGTCCAGGTGGGCATACGGTCCCGTGAAGGCAAGCCCGTCCTGCTGATGCACATGCCGGACTGGACGGAGGACCTTTACCAGGCCGGCCTCGAAGCGCTGGGCATGCACGAGGCATTGGTCAAGCGAGTCCGTAGTGCGCTGGAGCAGAACCGGGGCGCGGTGGTGGCCGCCGGGCCGCCGCACAGCGGCGTCACCACCACTCTCTACGCTGTAGCCGGCGCGGTGGACGTGTTCACCACGGACCTGATGGCCGTGGAGGACGAACAGCAGCACGAGATGGAGCAGGTCAGGCGCTACGGACTCCATCGGGACCGGCCCTTCGACGAGCAGTACGATGAGATCATGCGCCAGGGCCCGCAGGCACTGATGTTCGATGATGTCCAGCGCGACGCCGAGGCCCGGCTGCTTCTGCGCTTCGCTGCCGAGCAGGGCAAAGTGCTGGCCGGCCTGCACTCCAAGAGCGCCCCGGCCGCCCTTCTGGCACTCGCCGAGCGGACCGGCAACGTGGATCTGGTCAGCCGCGCTGTGACGTGCGTCACATGCCAGAAGCTGGTGCGGCGCCTGTGCCTGGACTGCCGCCAGCCGGTCGCCCCCAATCCTGAACTGCTGCGCAAGCTCGACATGGATCCCGCCGAGCCGGGCGAGTGGTTT
>JAWOCH010000393.1:0-6506 GCA_046483865.1 Candidatus Brocadiia bacterium
AACGTCTGCTGGGTGAGGGTGCAGCAGGACGCGGCGCCCTCCCTCGTGGCGGACCTCTGCGCCGCCCGGTACGCCGCTCAGCTTGACACCTGACGTGGCGTTAGATATGATGAACAAGGCGGCAAAAAAGGAGAGAAAACCCCCATGGCAAGCTCGATCTGGGCCCTGGACCTGGGCTCCTGGAGTCTGAAGATCGTCCGGGGCACCTACGACAAGAAGGCCGACACGATCACGGTCCGACTGCTCGAGGAGATTCCCTACGGGGAGCTTCCCTGCGGATACGACGCCGCCCTGGTGGAGAAGCACCGGGAGGCGATCATCGAGTTCCGCAGGCGCTACGAGGTAGACGGCAAAGATGACCTGTGCGTGTCGGTGAGCGGCAGCGACGTATTCAGCCGCTTCATCAAGCTCCCGCCCGTGCCCGAGCGCGTGGACGAGATCATCCGCTACGAGGCACGCCAGCAGATCCCCTTCGACATTGACGACGTCATCTGGGACTACCAGCCGGTCAGGGACCCGGAGGAAGTCCCCGAGGGGGAGGAGATCGAGGTAGGGCTCTTTGCGCTGAAGACCGAGCGGGTCGACGAAGTGCTGGAGCTGCTGGACCAGTGGCGCAACAACCTCAGTGTGATCCAGAACGCGCCCCTGGCGGTCTACAACCTGCTGGCTCACGAAGGTCTGGCCGACGAGACGGGCATTGTACTCGACATAGGGGCCGCGTCCACCGATATCCTGGTGCTGAACCCGCCGCGGTTCTGGGTGCGCTCCCTGCTGGTAGCGGGCGACGATCTGACCAACGCAGTGGTGGAGAAGTTCGGCGTCAGCCTGGAGGAAGCCGAGCAGATCAAACGCGTGGCGGCCCGCAGCAAGCACCGCGAGCAGATCATGCGTGTGCTGGGCCCGGTCTTCGACGAGATAGCCAGCGAGATTCAGCGTTCCCTGGGCTACTACAAGAGCCTGGCCCGCGAGGTGCAGTTCGAGCGGGTCATCATGTTGGGCAGCGCCCTGCGCATGAGCGGCGCGGCCAGGATGATGGCCAGCCGCCTGCAGTACCCTGTGCGCACGCTGACCGAGTTGAGCAACATTCAGTTTGACGATTCCGTTGACCAGGAGAAGCTGCCGGCGAAGATTCCTGGCTTTGCCGTGCCGCTGGGCCTGCTTGTGCAGGGGGCGGGCAAGGCTCGGCTCAACATCAACCTGGTGCCCAGCGAGATTGCGATGGCGGGCGCCGTGAGCGAGAAGAAGCCCTGGTTGCTGGCCGCGGCGGCGGGCCTGCTGCTGAGTGCCGGTGTGCTGGTGACGGCAGAGAAGCTCTACGCCAGTGAAGTGCGCCAGATAGACCAGAACACCGACTGGTCCAAGGTGGAACAGGTGCGCTCCCTTGAACAACGCTACCAGCAGGAGTTGAACAAGCTGAAGCAACTGAAGAACTCTCCGCTGGCGAAGCTGGCCGAAGGAGGCGTGGAGAAAGGAACATTCATTGATGTGATGGCAGCGGTCACCAGTACGCTGCCTCGCGAGGTCTACCTGGCGGACCTGACGGTGGGCTGGCGTTCGCCGAGTCGTTTGCTGTCCGCTGCGCGCCGTCAGCAGGCCCCCGCACGAACAGGCGGCCGTTCTGCCCCCACTGGTCCCCCGGCCGGAGGCGGGATGCCCGACTTCGTCAAGAACATGCAGGCGGGTGGAGGGGTCCGATCCATACCGGGCATGGGTACCGGCGGCAGAGCGACCAGCCGAGGGGGGCGGGCCGAACGGGCCCCGGCCGCGGGAAGTGGCGGCAGGACGGCACGGCGCGGCGCGTCCCTGGGCTCTGACGCCAGGTTGGTGGCTGCGTTCACAGCGGAATCGCGCGTTGTCGAAGACGGCGATGAATTCATCAACAAGGAAGTTGTGCAGGCGCTATCGAAGGCGAAATTCCCGGACACGGGCAAGCCGATGTTTGAGAAGGTCGAGCTGACCGGCGAACCGCGCGAAGTCTGGCGTCTGCCGGGCAGCGGCGACTTAGTGTCTGCCGAGCCCGCGAGCCCGGCGCAGAAGTACCTGGCGTTCGGCGTGGTCGCCGTGGTGAGCGAGGGCGGCGCTGCCCGGTGACCGCCTGCGGGGTCGTGGGCGAACACGAGCGCATGGAGACCACAAGCAAATGAGCTTTCTGAAACGAAACAAGTTCTGGTTTGCCTTGGGCCTGCTGGTCGTTGTGGCGGGTGTCACGTTCGGGGCCGTTTTTCTGCCCTCTCGGGGTCAGAGCGAGAAGCTGACACGCGATGTGAAGAGCAAGGCCCAGACTGTGACCGGCTACCAGACGAAGAGCGAAGGTGTCAGCGAGGAATGGATCAGCCACGTCAAGAAACAGCAGGAACTGTGGCGCGAAGAGCTGCAGGAGGTGGACCAGTGGCTCAGCGAGCGCTACCAGTGGCTTGACCGCCATTTCGAGGATCCGGACAATCCCGGCCAGGATCGCTTGCTCGCGTCCGAGATGTGGCGGATGGTCTATGCCGACAAGCTGGAGGAGATGCAGGCACTGCTGAAGGAGAACTTCCCGGACACAAGCTCCAGCCTGTTGCCCCTGAACACATATGGGCCGTCTCAAGCTCTCTCGCGCAATCAGATGCTGCGGGATGAGACCAAATACTGGATACTGCAGGCCATCATCGAGACGCTGGGTCCTCTGCACAAGGGCACCGAGGAGCCAGTCATCCATAGCTTGGGCGAGATAAGCTTCCTACCACAGCCGGAGCGGCTGGTGCACCCCAGCCATGAGGCCGTATTCCAGCCGGTGGCCTTCCAGTTGCGGTTGACCACCAGGTTCCCCCAGGTTCCGCAGGTGCTGCACACGTTGCTCTCGGGGCGTCCGGGTTTCCATGTCACCAGCTTCACGTTGGGGCGGGCCTCCGGGGAAGGCGTCCAGACCAGGCCGACGGCCGCTCCGGCGGCCACCGGGTCGGCCGGCGGCGCCGCGCCTGCCTCCTCCGGTCGCGGCGGCCCCAGCATACCCACCGGCGGACCACCGACGGGCGGTTCTCGCTCCGGCGGACGCAGCAGGGGTCCCGGCATGCCCGACTTCGTGCAGGACCTGATCAAGGAGCAGATCAGGCAGGCGCAGCGTGAGGGCATGTTGCAGCAGGGAGGCCAGCAGGCCAAGCCCGCCCCCAAGGAGAAGAAGCCGAAGAAGCAGGACCAGGAGCAGGAGGAGCCCGGCAGGGACTTGCCTGAGAACCTCGTTGACGTTACTATTCGCGGCTACGTCACCGATTACGTGGGCCCTCAGCGCAAGGGCGATTGATCCTGGCTCAGCCACCGTGTCGCCCGCGGCTAACCGCAGGCAGGAGACCAACGCATGCCAGTCGCCAAGAGGGGCTTCCTTTTCCGCTACTTTGATAAGGCCATATGTGCCCTCGTCGTGATCGCCTTCCTGGGAAGTGTCGCCTACGTGCTTTTGCGCCTGGGCAGCCTGCCCCAGCAGATAGACGTTGAGCAGATCACTCAGGCCCTCCAGGAGTTGGAGCAGCGCCAGGGCACTGAGCCCCCTCCGGCCCAGCAGCCGCAGCTTGCCTCTGAGGTGGCGGCAAGCTTTCAGCCCCCCGAACCGCCTCCCCCTGTGCGCGATCCCATGCTGCCACCGCCTCCCGTGGTCTACGAACAGCAGCCCGTCGGCCCGAGCATGGAGTTCGTGCTCCAGTTCCAGGCCCCACTCGCCCCGGGGACCGTAGAAATCCAGGGCAACCCATACCTGTTCGATATCCTGGAGCATCCTGCCGACGGTGACTACACGAAGGTCCGCATGGAGAGCAAACGCTGGGAAGGCGCCGTGCGGATCGTGGGCATCGCCGGGGAGGCGAAGCACATATACCCGGTGGCTGTCAAAGAGGGCGCCGGCCAGACGGCCTATCCGCCGGTCAAGCTCAGCGTCGAACCCCAGGGCCGCGGGCTGAACGTCTCCTTCCAGCCTGACCCCCGGCTCAGGGGCACGGACATAGAGGTGAGTGGCTACGAGATATGGCGCCGCAACTGGGACGAACCCTTGAGCCAGTATCGGCGGGTGCGTCGAACCGGCTCGGCGGAGCCCTGGCTGGATGAGACCGTTGCGCCCGGCACCCGATACGGCTACAAAGTGCGCACCGTCGGCCAGAACACATATCCGAGCGAAGGGCGATTCACCGAGCCGGTGGCAGCCACCTCACCTCCTGCGTTAGACTTTGCCTTCACCCTGCACGGCACTGACCGCGTCCGGTTCGAGATCGTGAAACGCACCAATGCCGGCTATGCCATGGGCAGCTTCTGGACGGTCATAGGCGAGGGGATAGGCGGCGTAGAGGAGCAACAGGGCGGCACCGTCGTGGACTTCCAGACCGGCCGCTACCTGGTTGACTTCCACCCCCGGGCCACGAAGCCGGACAGCGACATGGTCTCGGCACGCGTAGTCTATGCCGGCGAAGATGGCATCCTGCACGAGCGCTACCGTGGCGAGCGCGGCTACGAACCATTGTGGCAGGAGGCCCGGCAGGCTATGATGAGCCGGCGGACGGGCCGTTTCCCCGGCCGGTGAGAGCGGCTTTAGCCCGACAGCGACAAATGAGCAAACGAGTGGGCGCGACTGGCGCCCTTCTGCGTCCAGCACATACATGCGAGGATGGGCCATGCACAAAGCCACCTGTTCGGTACTGCTGATGTCGGCGGCTGCTGTGTTCGCTCTGTGCCAGTTGACCGGCTGCGCGGCCGAGCCCGCTGCAACCGAGACTGCAGAAACGGCAATCGTGGAGGATACCCCCGCTCTGCTTGCCCAGGCCGACGAAGCTTTCCAGGCCGGGCAACTGGACCGCGCCCAGAAGCTCTATGCCCAACTGAAGGAGCGCGCTGAAACCCTCGAGCCCGAACAGCGCGAAGCCATACAGACACGACTGGGACGCATCCAGAGCATGCTCCACCAGCGCTCCCTGGAGGAAGGCCAGGCCGTCGCCGAAGAAGCCGAAGAGCCCGTGACCGAGCCGGAGCCCGAGCCGGCCCCCGAACCGGCCGAAGAGCCGGCGCCGGAGCCCGCTGTGGAGCAGGAACAACCGGCGGCAGAGCCGCAGCCGCTGCCGCAGATCACCATGGAGCAGGTCCCGGCCGCCCTCGACCGGGTGGAGAGCCTGCTCGCCGAAGGCCACTTTGACCAGGCCGCGCCGCATCTGTTGGCGCTTGACCGGCTGCGCGGGGATTTCTCTGCGGAAACGAAGCTGCGCTTCGACAGCGTCTGGCTCCAGATGCAGCGGGCCAGCGATGCAGTGCCCGAGCTGGACAAGCGGGAGAAGGTCCGCCGGGCGGAGGAGCACCTGGCCGTCGGGCGGAAGGCATACAAGCAGATGGATTATCTGCGCGCCGCGCCTCACCTGGAGCTGGCTGCGGCCTACGACGTGAGCCTCGGCTGGTGGGACAACCGGAAGCTCCGCAACGCCCGCTCCGAAGTGGAAGCCGAACTCCAGGAACTCAACGCCGCCCTCGAGGCGGGCCGGGCCGCCTACGAAGCCGGCCGATGGTCCGAAGCGCGCGGCAACCTGCAGAAAGTGGACGAGACTGAGGTCCTCCTGCCGCAGAAGCTGCAGGCCGAAGTGCGCCAGATGCTCCAGCAGATACAGCGCAAGGAATCCGAGCAGGCCCTCCAGCAACTGGCCGCCACCCAACAGGAAGCCGAACGCCTGGAAGCGCGTGCGCAGAAGATCAGGGATACCTATTACGGCGCGCAGGCACGTATGGAGCAGGCTGCCAGCGCGGCGGAGCTGACCAACTACGACGAGGCCGAATCCCTGCTGACCGAAGCGCAGCAGATGCTGCAGGAACCTGTCGCTCGCGAGGCGCCTGCGCTGGAGGAAACCAGGGTCGCCGTGCAGCAGCGCCTCGCCGAAGTGCGGCGCCTGGCCGCGCAGAAGGCGCAGAGGGCGGCCGTCAAGCAGCAGTTGGCGGAGCTTTTCCAGCAGGCCGCCGACCTCGTCGGGTCCGACCCCGTGGCGGCTCAGCAGAAGGTGCAACAAGCCGAGCAACTGGCCGCAAGGGAAGACACAGCGCTGACCGAGGCACAGCGGGACATCCAGCAGCGGGTGCTGCAGGCGATTGAGCGGGAATACGGGCTGAAGCGATCCCTCGTCCGCCAGCAGTCATTGCGTTTGCTGCAGACCGTCGAGCAGTATGAGACCCGCGGCGAGCACGGCCGGGCCTTGGAGCTGGTCTCCCTGGTCCGCCAGGCAGACCCCGTGCTCTTGGCGCAGGACGTGCGTCAGCAGGCTGAGGCCGCCTACGCCGAACTGCGCCCCCAGGCCCGTGGGCAGCAGGAGACCGCCCGGCAACTGGTGGCCATGTACAGCCGGCCCGACAGGCTGGCGCAGCGGGGCGAGATCCAGGCCGCCATCCAGAGGCGCGACGAGATCCTGGCCAGGGCCGGGGAAGCCGGCCTGGCCGGCGAGCCCATGCTGCAGGTCGCACGGCGGGACATGGAGTTCATCCAGAACAAGTTGATACCCGCCATAGAAGCGCAG
>JAWOCH010000030.1:0-6303 GCA_046483865.1 Candidatus Brocadiia bacterium
CATCCACCTGCGCGCGGACGCGCCGGTGGACCTGTTCACCCGCATCCGGTGGCAGAGCAAGTTCCACCGCGCCATCGAGAGCGGCGCCATCATCCACGCCTTCGTCGGGGAGGAGCGCCCGCCCGCCGCCAGCATCCGCAACCTGGTCGAGAAGACCTACCTGAACACCCAGGCCGCCCAGCTTACCATCAGCCCGGAGTTCACCATCTGCGAGGACTGCCACCGCACCACACCGGGCCTGAAGGAGCGATGCGGCCAGTGCCAGAGCCCGCGCGTCTACGGCATGACGCGTGTGGTGGGCTACTTCAGCCGCGTGCCCAACTGGAACAAGTCTAAGATCGGCGAACTCAAAGACCGCCGGAAAGGCAACTACAGCGTAGCCCTAACCTGATACCAAACATCCGTGGGAGGGACAGGCTGAGATGATCGTCGAGATATATGGGAAGCAGGACTGCGCGCTGTGTGCCAGCGCCAAGCGGAAGGTCAGCCATCTGCTGACCAAGTGGGGGATGGCCGACAAGGTCGAGCTGGTCTTCCACGACATGGAGACCGAGCACGGAGCCGCCGAGGGGGACTTCTACGACGTGTTCGAGATACCGTCCGTGCTGGTGAAGCCCAAGGAGGACCCCGACCGGGTCATCGGTCGGTGGGAGGGCAAGGCCCCGCCCAGCGGCGAACTGCGGCGGCTCTGCGCGTGAGTTGCAGTGCTGCAACTGCCGACCTGGCAGGTGGTGTGCAATGGAGATCAAAGGCTTCATACCGAGCAGCCTTTTGGAGTGGGAAGGGAAGCTGGCCTCTGTGCTGTTCCTGCCCCGCTGCAACCTGCGCTGCCGGTATTGCCACGCCGGGGACCTGGTGACCTGCCCGCAGAACCTGGACACGGTGCCCGTCGGGCAGGTGCTGGATCACCTGCGCGCGAACGGGCGCTGGGTGGACGGGGTGGCGATCACCGGCGGGGAACCCACGCTCCATGGCGAGGAGTTGCTCGACCTCATCGAGCGCCTGCACGACGCTTCCGTCGAGGTTATGGTCGAGACCAACGGCACCCGGCCGGAGTGGGTCGAGAAGCTCGTCGCCGGCGCGGTGGACGCCCTGGCCATGGACGTGAAGGCTCCGCTGGAGCCGGAGCAGTACGAGCGCGTGACGCGCGCCGAGGTGGATCTCGACGCCATCCGCCGGTCCATCCGCGCCATCCGGGGGAGCGGCCTGCCATACGAATTCCGTGTCACGATGGTGCCGGGTTTGGTGGGCCGGGAGGAGTTGGAGCGCCTGCTGCCGGAGCTGGAGGGCAGCCGGCAGATAGCGCTGCAGAACTTCCGCCCCGAGGACTGCCTGGACCCCGGGCTGCACGACGTGATTCCCTTCCAGCCGGAGGAGATGGACGCCTTCGCGCAGATGGCCGCCCCTTACTGCGACCGCTGTGTCGTCCGGGGCCGGGACCATGCCCTGAGCGTGCGCGCCGGCGCGGGCGCGGCCTGAGAGAGTGGCGCGGCTCTGTTGAGAACATGCCTTCGGTTGCCTGATCACCGGTCCCTGTCCACTTCAGAACTGACTTGTAGCACAGGCGCCCTCGCCTGTGTACATTCCCGGCCGGGGGCGGCCGGGCCACAAGGCATGTTCTCAGCAGAGCAGGGGGGCCTCACGTGCCCATCGCAGCGCCCATTTTGCCGGTCCTTTTTGCCCGCCTCCTTGCTGTCGCCACCCTCACTGGGGTTGCCCCGATGTGGTGCAGGCGACGCGCGCTGTGCCCGTAAGTCATGTATTGGCAATCCGTTACGCTGCAATGCCTGCCCGGGGCGCGCCATGCGCCGTCGGGCTGTCTCAAAGTGCGGCTCTGCCCCCGGCGGCCGGTGTGCATTGGCCCGGCGGGATTGTCTAAAATCGCCTCTTCCGGCCGACGGTCGGAGCAGACACCAATCGGTGTGAAGCAAGTGCCTCGTCGGACCCCGGGGGGGCCGGCGGGGCACGTTCCTGCTCGGAGTTCTCGCGCACGGGAAGCGGGGCAGAGCGCCTTGAAGCTGAAGAAGCTCGAGCTGTACGGGTTCAAGTCCTTCGCCGAGCGGACGGTCTTCGAGTTCGAGGACAGCCTCTCGGCGCTGGTCGGACCGAATGGCTCGGGCAAGAGCAACGTCGCCGATGCCATAAAGTGGGTGCTGGGGGAGCGCAGCGCGAAGCAACTGCGCGGCGACGAGATGGCCAGCGTCATCTTCAGCGGCAGCGAGAACCGCAAAGCGCTCAACTTCGCCGACGTGAAACTCACCATAGACAACTCCGGCGGCTGGCTGCCGGTGGACTACGACGAGGTCTGCATCGGCCGCCGCGTGGACCGCTCGGGCCAGAGCGATTACTACATCAACGGCCAGCAGTGCCGCCTGAAGGACATCCGCCGGATGCTGCTCGATACGGGCATGGGCTCCAGCTCCTACAGCTTCATCGAGCAGGGGCAGATAGATCAGATACTACGCTCCAGCGCGTCGGAGCGCCGGGCCATCTTCGAGGAGGCGGCGGGCATAAACCGCTTCCTGGAGCAGAAGCGCGAGGCCGAACGCAAGTTAGACCGCGTCAGCGTCAACCTCGAGCGCGTCGGCGACATCGTCGAGGAGGTGCAGCACCAGCTCCGCAGCGTGAAGTACCAGGCCGGCCGCGCCCGTACTTTCAAGCGCCAGACAGAACGGCTCCAGCGGCTGCGCCTGGCGTACAGCCTGCACCAGTGCCGCGAGCTGGAAGATGCCGCCGAACGCACCGGCAACCGCATCCAGGAGGCCACGGAGCAGAAGCAGCAGTTGCAGCGGCGGGCCGAAGCAGCCCGCCGCGAACTGCAGGAGGCGCGCGACGAGCTGGAGGCCGCCCGCAACGGTCTGAGCGACTGCCGACACCGCCTCACCCGCGTCGAGGCGCGCCTGGAGGGCATCGAGCGGGAGGGCAGCCTCAACGAGCGCCGCCGCCAGGAGCTGACCCAGCAGATGCAGGAGTTGGCCGCCCGACGGCGCGACCTGGAAGAGCGACGCCGCTCAGCGGAAGAGGAGCTGACCGAAGCCGAGGCGGAGTTGACCGGCAGTGCCGCGAGCGTTCAGCAGTGCTCCGAGGATCTGAAGCGGCAGAAGCAGCGCCTGAGCGATCTGCGCTCCGAACTGCGCGACCGGCAAGAACGCCTCGGGGAGCGCAAGAGCCGGGCGTTTGACCTGTTCGAGGAGGAGACGCGGCTCGGCAACCAGGTGGACGTGCTGGCGGCGGAGCGACGCACACTCCGCGGCCGGCTGGAGCGCATCGAGAATCGCAAGCAGGAACTGCACTCCCAGCTCGAAGGGGCCGAGTCCGAACGCAGCGAGACCCATGCCACGCTGGAGGAACTGGACGCGCGGCAGGCCGAGACCGAGGAGCAGCGCGCCGAAGTGCAGCGAAGGCTGGCGCAGGTCGAATACCGGCTGGAGGAGCTGACCGCCCATCAGGCGCAGACCCGCGAGGAGCTGAGCGGCCGGAGCGCCCGCCGCGACGTGCTGCGCGACCTGGAAGAGCGCGCGGAGGGCGTGCGCACGGGCGCGGCCCGCCTGCTGGAGGCCGAGCCGGAAGGCATGGTGGGCATGGTGGCTCGGTTGATCGAGGTGCCCCTGGAGCTGGCGCCCGCGGTGGACGTCGTGCTCGGAGAGCTGGCCCAGGCGGCCGTGTTCCGCACGGCCGAGAGCGCCCGCCACGCGCTGCCGGTGCTGACCGGCGAGGATGGGGGCCGGGCTTCCCTGCTGATTCTGGACGATCTCTGCCCGCCGCCGGCTGGCGGACTGGAAGACGCCGAAGGTGTGCGCGGCCGGCTCAGCGAGATGACCGCCTGGCGGGAGGGCGCCGCCGCGGCAGTCGAGTTCCTTCTGGGCAATGCGTTCCTGGTCGAGGACGCCGAAGCGGCCCGGCGATTGGCATGTGCCGGCCTGCCCCCGCACGTGAAGCTGGTGACGCCGGAGGGCGAGTGCTACGGCGCGAACGGCCTGTGGAGTGCGGGCGCGCCGGAGACGCCGAGCCTGATCAGCCGGCGCAGCGAGCTGGCCGGCCTGAAGGGCGAGATACTGGCCCTCGAGCAGAAGCTGGAGAACCTGGCCGGGCGGCGCAAGGGACTCGCACGCGAGCTGCGAGAACTGGCGGACGAGCGCGACGGCCTGGCCGCGCGCGAGGAGAACCTGCGCCGGCGCGGCGCCGACCTGCGCAGCCATCTGGAGGTGGCAGACCAGCGCGCGCGGCAGCTCCGCCATGACCTGGAGATGGCTCAGGCGGAGGAAGGCGGGGTCAGCACAGAGCTTGCAGAGGTGGACGAACGGGAAGGCGAGTTGCGCGATCAAAGCCGCCGTGCTGCGCAGCGCCGGGCCGAGGCCGAAGCCGAGGTGGAGGAGCTGGAGGAGCGCATCGCGGGCCTCCAGGCGGAGGAGCAGGAGCTGTCCGAGCAAGTCGGCTCCACCGAGGCGGAACTGGCGCGCGCGCGTGAGCGCCACGACGGCCTGCGCAACCTTCTGGACCGCCTGCGCGTCGACCGGGGCCGGCACGATGAGCAGTTGAAGGCCCTTGACGCGGAATGGGAGGCATGTGAGCGTCGTGTCGGCGAGGCAAAGCAGGCGGCGGCCGCGGCCCGGGAGGAACGCGAATCACTGCAGGCGGAAAAGGCCGAGCTGGGGGAACGGCTCGAGGAGCAGTCCGGCGCCGTCAGCGCACTGCAGGAGCGCATCCGCAGCCTGACCGAGGGGACGCAGGCGCTGGAGGAGGAGAAAGAGAAGCTGGAAGGCACCCTCCACGAGCTGCGCCTGGAGCAGAACAGCACGCGCGTGAAGCTGGAGGACCTGATCGAGCGGACGGCCGAGGACTACGGCGTGCGGCTGCGACGACTGGAGATGGAACCGGAGACGTGGCGGGAGCAGTCGCCGTTCCTGACGCGGCGAATCCGCGAGTGGCAGTCCGAGCAGCATGAGACCGCCCCCACCGATGAGGTGGCCGCCTGGTATCGCGAGGCGGAGGAGGACCGGGAAGAGGACGACATGGAGATGGTCGGCCTGGAGGAGGCCGTCGCGCTGCGGGAGGATGTCCTCGCACTGGCCGACGAGCCGGAGACCGACTGGGACCAGGTCCACCAGGAGATTGCCACGCTCAAGGCGAAGGTAGACCGCATCGGCAACGTGAACGTGGCCGCCATCCGACAGCAGGAGGAGCTGGAGACGCGCCTGCAGTTCCTGACCGATCAGAAGGAGGACCTGGAGCGTGCCCGGCGGCACGAGCGCGAGATCATCCGCGAGCTGAAGAAGAAGAGCCGCCGCCGGTTCAGCGAGACTTTCGAAGAGGTGCGCGACAACTTCCAGGCGCTGTTCCGCAAGCTGTTCGGCGGGGGAAACGCCGACCTGCTGCTCGAAGAGGAAGCGGAGGACATCCTGGAGGCGGGCATCGAGATCATCGCCCGCCCCCCCGGGAAGGAGACCAACACGATATCACTGCTGAGCGGGGGAGAGAAGGCACTCACCACCGTGGCGCTTCTGTTTGCCTTGTTCCAGGCCAAGCCCAGCCCGTTCTGCCTGCTGGACGAGGTGGACGCGCCGCTGGACGACAGCAACGTCGAGCGCTTCCTGATGCTGCTGGAGGAGTTCCGCCGCGACACCCAGTTCATCATCATCACGCACAACAAGCTGACCATGGGCGTTGCCCAGGTGCTCTACGGGGTGACGATGGCCGAGGGGGTGACCCGGAAGATATCGGTCCGCTTCGAGGACGTGGACCGGCATCTGGAAGGCGGGGAGCGGCCGCGCGCGAAGGCAGGCTGACGGTCATGCTTCTCACCTGGAGGACTGCTCGGCTTCCTCGGGCTGCAACTGCTCTACCGCGGTCGCCAGCGGCAGGGTGAACCCGAACGTGCTGCCCTCGCCCGGCGCGCTCTGGACCCAGATCTTGCCACCCGACTCCTCGACGATTTCCCGGCAGATGGCCAGGCCGATTCCCGTGCCCGGTGGCTTGTCTGTCAGATTGGCTCCGACCTGGGTGAACTTGCCGAAGACCTTCTCCTGGTCCTCCAGGCTGATGCCCACGCCGGTGTCGCTGACCGTCACGCTGACGAACCCCCGCTGCTCGGCGCGGCGCCCGCCGCCTTCCACACTCACCCGTATGGTGCCCCCTTCCGGGGTGAACTTGAAGGCATTGCCGATCAGGTTGTTCAACACGCGTATGACGGCTTCCTCGTCGGCATAGACGGCGGGGATCTCGGCCGGGGTTATGGCCTCGAAAGTGATGTCTCTCTCCTCGGCCTCACGGCGGAACAGCCGGCAGCACTTGTCCACCAGGGCT
>JAWOCH010000048.1:0-22692 GCA_046483865.1 Candidatus Brocadiia bacterium
TCCTGCTGCACCCTCACCCAGCGGACGTGCGGGAAGTGGCGGAACCAGGTCAACTGGTGCTTCGCGTAGCGGCGGGTGTTGCGCTTTATCTGTTGGACGGCTTCGGCCAGGCCCACCTGGCCATCCAGATATCGCGCAAGCTCTTTGTAGCCAACGGCTTGGGACGCCTGCGGACCGAGCCTGCCACGCAGGCTGCGGACCTCCTCCAGCAGGCCGCGCTCCATCATGGCGTCCACGCGGCGCTCGATGCGCCGGTAGAGTTCCTCCCTCGCCCGTCGCAGACCCACCATCCGGCACGGCAGCTCCGGCGTCCCCGCGAACTGCTCCTGCCCCTGGCTGATCGGCTCCCCCGTCAGCTCGTATACCTCCAGCGCGCGCACCAGGCGCTGTACATCGTTGGGATGAATGCGCTCGGCGGCCTCCGGGTCCAGCCGGGCCAGCTTGCGGTGCATCTGCTCGCCGCCCTTCTGCTGATACTCCTTCCTCAGCCGGCGGCGCAGCTCCGGATCTCGGCCCGGGGCATCCATCAACCCCCAGATAAGTCCTTTAAGGTACATGGGGCTGCCGCCGACCAGGAGGGGGCGCCGGCCGCGGCTGCGTATGTCGGCTACGGCCGCCAACGCCATGCGCCGGAACCGGGCCACGTTGCAGCGTTCCTCCGGCTCCAGCACGTCTATCATGTGGTGCGGCACGGCGGCCCGCTGCTCCTCAGACGGTTTGGCCGTCCCTATGTCCATCCCGCGGTAGACCTGCATGGAGTCCACCGACACGATCTCCACCGGCCCACGGCGGGCCAGCTCCACGGCCACGTCCGTCTTGCCGCTGGCCGTGGGGCCGACCAGTGCCCGGCAGGGCCGCGGCGCATCAGCACTGCGCTCAGGGGTGCTCACAGGAGGCTGCCTTGACAGTTCGCGGAGCGCAAAGGTAGAATCCGACACTCACAACCGTACTCCGTGCGGGCGCCGCGCGCAAACCAAAGCCCGCGCCGCCGGCGAACTGCAACCCATCCGGAGCATCCGTCCATGGAATCCCAGGTGATCGGCGTTGACCTCGGGGGCACCAACATCAAGTGCGCTCTTGTCGCGCAAAACGGCTCTGTTGCGCACCGGATCTCGATCCCCACCGAGGCGGAGGGCGGACCGAAGGCCGTGGCCGCACGCATATGCCGGGCCGCCCGCCAGTGTGTGGACCGGGCGGGAACGGCTTTGCACGATGTGGCCGGCGTGGGCATCGGCAGCCCCGGCACCATAGACCTGGAAGCCGGCGTCGTCACGTTCAGTCCCAACCTGCCCGGCTGGCACGACGTGCCCCTGCGACGGATGATCGAAGATGAGTTGGGCCTCTCGTGCGCCCTGGAGAACGACGCCAACGCCGCCGCCCTCGGGGAAGCCTGGCAGGGGGCCGGGCGGGAGGCCGACTCGCTGGTGCTGCTGACGCTGGGCACGGGCATCGGGGGCGGCATCGTGGCGGACGGGCGCGTCTGGCACGGCAGCCGGGGGGTGGCCGGGGAGATAGGCCACATGTGCATCAACCCCGACGGCCCGGAGTGCGGCTGCGGGAACCGGGGGTGCCTGGAGGCATACGCCAGCGCAACGGCCATGGTGCGCCGGCTGCGCGAGGCGATCGAGGCCGGCGCCCGGACGGCCCTGGCCGAGCGCAACAACGAACTGACGGCGCGCAACATCCATGAGGCGGCCCTGGCCGGCGACGAGACCGCCCGCCAGAACATCGCCCAGACCGGGCGCTACCTCGGCGTGGGGGTCTCCAACATCCTGCACTGCCTCAACCCCCAGGTGGTGGCCTTCAGCGGCGGCGTCACGGCGGCCGGCGCCATGCTGATGGACCCTCTGAGAGAAGAGGTGGACTGGCGGACCATGGAGCACAACCGCCGCGGGGTGAGGATCTGTTTCGCCGAGCTGCCCGACGACGCCGGCATCATCGGCGCCGCCCGTTCCTTCATGCTCAAGTAGCTTCCCCGTCGCTCCCCTGGCGGCGTTGCCTGCGCCGCTTCTCCAGATGGCGCTGCAGTATGATCTGCGCCGCCATGCCGTCCACGCTCTCGCGCCGCTGCCGTCGGGACGCGCCCATTCGGCTGAGTGCCTGGTGCGCCTGAGTGCTGGAGAAGCGCTCATCCTGTGTGAGCACTTCGACCTGCGGTAGTTCCGCGCGCAGCTCCTTGATGAAGCCGCGGACGCGGCGCGCCTCGGGTCCCTCTGAGCCGTCAGTGCGCAACGGCAGCCCCACCAGTATCTGATCCACTCCGCGCTCTTCGGCAATCCGCCGGATCGCCTCCAGCTCGGCTCCGTCCCGCTCGATGGTTGGCAGCGGGTGGGCCGCGACCTCCAGCTCGTCGCAGACTGCAACACCTATGCGCTGCTCTCCGTAGTCCAGTCCCAGGATGATCATGGGGCGCTCGCGTGGTACCGGCGGGCGGAACAGGGATTCTCCAGGAGGTGCAGATTTTAGCGCCCCGCCGGCGCCCGTCCAAGGGCGGGGTTGGGGCCCGCCCACCCGCAGGGCGCCGCTTCTGCGGGTCCAGAACCGGCTCTGGGTGCCAACACCCCCACCGGAGGGAATCCACGGGGGACCGAAAAAAACGTCGAAAAAAAGCCTTGACAGGAGCGGTCCGACGCGTTAATATCCTTATCGTTTTGATCAGGTACAGGCACGCGGCTTGCAGCATTAAGACCTGTGTAGCATAAAGTTACGCAGGAAGCTTCTGAGATCAGCGGGTTCGAAGGGGCACTGATGGGCGCAGAGGAGTCATCAATGGGCAGAAACGGGCTGGTCCGGCTCTTCGGCTACCACGAGACCCTCAGCCTCGACCAGCGGGGCCGCTTCCGACTGCCCGACCATCTGGCCGGCGCGCTCAACCAGGAGCTGGGTCGTGTGCGCCAGGCCGCCGGGGCGCTGGACCAGACCGGCGGCCCGCAGCGGCTGGCCTTCTACTTCGTGCCCGGCACCCGGGAGCGCATCTTCCTCTACCCCGTCCCCAACGCCGGCCTGGCCACCGACAGCTTCGAGAACCCGCCACCCGGAGTTGATCCCGACGTGTTGCGCAAAGCACGGGACTACTTCTACGACCTGATGCGATTCGTCGAGGCCGACAAGCAGAACCGCCTGCTCATTCCGGAGGAGTTGCGCACACATGCCGGCATTGACCAGTCGGTCGAGCAGGTCACCCTTGTCGCCCATAACAATTGGCTGGCCCTGAGCCGCAGCGACCTGGCCGAGAAGCGCACACGGGAGAACCTGGAGGCGTTCGAGCAGGCCGCTCCCGACCTGCTCAATCCCGTGCGCTCCCGGCCGCCCGAATCATCCGCCCCCGAGGCGGACCAGTAGCGCAGCCCGAGACGTAGTGCACCGACGATGGACTGGTGATGATTCTTTGCACAACAGAGCGCGCTTCCATGACTGACACCGAAGGTCAACAGGCCGGCCGGCAGATGCCCCTCCACCGGCCGGCCATGGTGTCAGAAGTCCTGGACGCGCTCAGCCCCGGCCCGGGCGACGCCGCGCTGGACCTGACGGTGGGCACCGGCGGACATTCGCTGAGGCTGGCCCGCGCCGTCGGCCCGGAGGGGCTGCTGGTCGGCACAGACGCCGACCCCCGCGCGCTGGAGACGGCCCGCCGACGCCTGTCGGAGCACGCCCCCTGCCCCTTCCGGCTGTTCCATGCCCCGTTCAGCCGGGTGCGCCAGGTCGCCGAAGAGGCCGACGTGCAGGGCTTTGACCTGGCCCTCGCAGACCTCGGGGTGGGCACCCATCAGTTGGACGATCCGGCCCGCGGATTCTCCTTCGACTCCACCGCCCGGCTCGACATGCGCTACGACACCACCGGCGGGCCCAGCGCCTACGAGGTGGTCAACCAGACCGCAGAGTCGGAGCTGGCCGACATCTTCTACGAGTACGGCGAGGAGCGCTACAGCCGTCAGATCGCCGCGCGCATATGCCGCCGGCGGCCCGTCGAGACACCCGCCGAGCTGGCCGACCTGGTCAAGAGCGTGGTGGCCCGGCGCACGCCGCGCGGGCGGACCTGGCGCATCCACCCGGCCACGCGCGTGATGATGGCCCTGCGCATCTACGTCAACCGGGAGCTGGAGGAGCTTGAGAAGCTGCTCGAAGCCCTGCCGGAGGTGGTCGCCCCCGGCGGCCGCATGGCGTTCATCACCTACCACAGCCTGGAGGCCCGGCGTGTCAAGCGCGCGTGGCGCAGGCAGCAGAAGCAGGGGTTGCTGGAGACGGCAAGCCCGGCGGTGGTGATGCCCACCGAGCAGGAAGTGGAACAGAACCCCCGCGTGCGCAGCGCTCAACTGCGCGCAGCACAGATGAGGGGAGATGGCGCATGAGCCCGACGAAGCTGGCATACCTGGTCGTCCTCGGGGCCGCGCTGGCCCTGGCCGTCGTCTGGCAGAGCGCCCGGATGCGGGGGGTGGGATACCGCACCCAGGAGCTGAGGACGGAGCTGAACCAGTGCCACGCCGAACTGGCCGCGCGTCGTGCCCATCTGAGCAAACTGAAGAATCCCCGCCGCATAGTGGCCCTGGTGGACTGGCTGGGCCTGGAGCTGCACGAGCCCGAACCGGCCGCCCTGGCCCGCGCCGACAGAGGCCCCCTGCCGGCGGAACGCACCGTGGCAGTCGCTGAGCTTGCATCGAGCAGACCATAGTGCCGCTACAGGCGGCACAGAGCAGGCGAACAGGAGAACAGTTGAGCAGGTGAGAACGGCGAACGGCATCCCCCAACGAACAGACGATGGACATGCCCCCGGCCGCTCGCCTGCGGTCTCCTTCTCCCCTGATCACCTGCTCAAACCCGAGCCGTCCGTGCTCCCAGAGCTATAGGACTTTTCGTGCCCTCAGAACCGAGCACAACAGAGCGCCCCGTGGCCGGCCGCGCCCTGCGCATCAAGGCTACCGCCGCCGTGGCGGCCCTCTGGGTCGCGCTCGCCCTCCTCACCCTACGCGTCGGCCACCTGCAGATCGCACAGGGGGAGTTCTACCGCCACCACGCCCACCGCCAGCAGGCGGTCACGCGCGAGCTGTCCGCCCCCCGCGGCCGCATCTACGACCGGGAGGGCCGCCTGCTGTCCACCTCCGTGCTGCGCAACAGCGTCTACGTGGATCCCAAGGGCGTCGCCGCCCCCCGCCGCGTCGTGTCCCTTCTCTCGGGTGTGCTCGACGTATCGCCGGAGACGCTGCGCCAGAAGCTTTCGCGCGACTCCTACTTCGCCTGGGTCAGGCGCCAGATACCCGGCCACCTGGCCGCGCGCGTGCGCCGGCTCGGCCTGCGCGGCGTGCACATGCGCAAGGAGAGCATGAGGCTCTACCCCCACGGGTCGCTGGCGGCGCACCTGATCGGCTTCACCGACGTTGACGGGCGCGGCCTGGCGGGGATCGAACGGGAGCTGGACGACCTGCTGCGCGGCAGGCCGGGGGAGGAGATCGTGCTGCGGGACGGCAGGCAGCGCATCTTCCGCTCGGCGGCCGACCGGCTCCGCCGCCTGCCCTCCGACGGGCTGGACGTCTACCTGACCCTCGACGCCTACGTGCAGGAGATCGCCGAGCAGGAGCTGGCCGCAGCGGTGGAGAAGTACGCCCCGGAGTGCGGAACCGCGCTGGTGCTGAACGCGCGGGACGGTTCGGTGCTCGCCGCGGCATCCTGGCCCGGCTTCGACCCGAACAACCCCACTGCGGCGCCGGTGTCGAATCAGCGCAACATCGCCGTCAGCGACGCCTACGAGTTCGGCTCGGTGATGAAGCCGTTCACCGTCGCGCTGGCCCTGGAGGCGGGAGTCGTGGAGCCGTCCAGCGAGTTCGACTGCCACCAGGGGGTCTGGCAGATCGGCGGCCGCACGCTGCACGACGCGCACTCCTACGGCGTTCTCGACGTGGGGGAGATACTTCTGCACTCCAGCAACATCGGCGTGGCCCAGATAAGCCTGGCCCTCGGCGCAGAGGCCCTGCACGAGGGCATACGGCAGTTCGGCTTCGGCAGGCCGACCGGCATCAGCCTGCCCGGGGAGGCCGGAGGCATCGTGCGCCCCGTTGCCGCCTGGAACCGCTACAGCGTGGTCAGCGTCGCGTTCGGACAGGAACTGGCCGTCACGCCGCTGGCGGTTGCACGCGCTTTCGCCGCGTTCGCCAACGACGGATTCCTCGTGCAGCCCCGCATCATCCAGTCGGTGGTCGAGCGCGACAGCGGCCGGATCGTCTACGGCGCCGGGGAAGCGATGCTCGGCCAGCAGGCCGTCAGCGCACCGGTGGCGGCCAGGGTGCTGTCCATGCTCCGCCGCGTAGTCGCCGAGGGCACGGGGCGCGCGGCCGCCGTGCCGGGCTACGCCGTGGCCGGCAAGACCGGCACCGCCCAGTTGCTGACCGAAGACGGCACGACCTACAGCGACGACCGCTACCTGTCCAGTTTCTGCGCCGTCGCCCCCCTGCCCCGCCCGCGCGTGGTCTGCCTGGTCTGCCTGAAGGCGCCGTCGCAGAACGGCTACTACGGCAGCATCGCCGCCGCGCCGGCGGTGGGCAACATACTGCGCCGCACGCTGCGCTACCTCGGCGTTCCGACGACCGCCCCGCCCGAGCCCGACACCGGAGAAGACACGTGACCCGATCTCGACGGCACCGGCTCTGCGACCTGCTCGGATGCGTGCAGGTCAAGGAGTTGCTCAATCCCGCGGACGCGCCCATCACCTCGATCTCCGACGACAGCCGGCAGGTCAGCAAAGGCGCCCTGTTCGTGGCCGTGCCCGGCAGCCGCACCGACGGCCATCTCTACATTGCCGACGCGTTGGAGCGTGGCGCGGCGGCGGCGGTGTGCGAACGGACGCCCGAGCCCCTGCCATCCTGCCCCGTCGCCCTGGTGGCGGACAGCCGGCGCGCCCGCAGCGCGCTTGCCGACGCCTTCTACGGCTCGCCCGCCAGGGAGCTGCGCATCATCGGGGTGACCGGCACCGACGGCAAGACCAGCACTACCGAGATCCTGCGCGCCATCCTGAACGAGGCCGGCTGCGTGGCCCACTCGGTCGGAACGCTGGGCTACCGCACCGCGGCCCGCTGGCACGAGACCGGGCTGACGACGCCCTGCCCCATCAAGCTCCACGGGCTGTTCCGCCGCATGGCCGACGCCGGTGTCGAGGACTGCTGCATGGAAGTCAGCAGCGAATCCCTGGTGCAGGATCGCGTGCGCGACGTGGACTTCGACGCCGCCGTGCTGACCAACATCACGCAGGACCATCTGAACACCCACGGGACCCGCGAGAACTACGCCCGCGCCAAGCGCATCCTGTTCGAGCAGCTCGAGCCCCGCACCATCGCCGCCCTGCCGGCCGGCAGCGAGTTCCTCGACCCCTTCCGCGGCGCCACCCGCGCCGAAGTGCTGACCTACGGCATGGGGCAGGTGGCCGACGTGCGGGCGCGGATACTCGACCTGCGCATGACCGGCATGGAACTGCTGGTGCAGACGCCGCTGGACGGCTACACCGTGCGCACCGGGCTGATCGGCTCGTTCAACTGCCTGAATATACTGGCCGCCGCCACCGTGGCGTTCGGGTTCGGCATCCGGGCGGCCGCCGTCAAGGAAGCCCTGCGCACGTTCGCCGGAGTGCCGGGCCGTCTGGAACAGGTCAGCCTGGCCGCACGGGACGATCTGCCCGCCGTGGTGGTGGACTACGCACACACACCTGCCGCCCTGGAGAAGGTGCTGGGCGTGCTGCGCCCGCTGGTGCCCGGGAAGCTGATCTGTGTGGTCGGCTGCGGAGGCGACCGGGACACGACCAAGCGCCCCCTGATGGGGAGGATCGCCTCCGAGGGCGCCGACGCCGTCGTCTTCACCGCCGACAATAGCCGCAACGAGCAGACCGAAGACATCATCGCCCAGATGCTGGAGGGCGTCGGCCGGGCGCGCGGAGCCTGCCACGTCGAGCCCGACCGTCGGCAGGCCATCGAACGCGCCGTGCGCCTGGCCGCCGGGCCGGACTCGATGGTGGCCATCTGCGGCAAGGGCTGTGAGCAGTATCTGGACCTGGGCGACCGGCGCATACCATTCGACGACCGCGTGGTCGCCAGGCAGGTGCTCGAACAGGCGCCTCGCACGCGCAGGAAGTCAGCCTGAAGGGATCCGATGTCCGAGGAAGCATACAGAGCGCGCTTCACCGCCCGGCAGATAGCCGAAGCCTGCGGCGGCCGGCTGCTGTCCGGCCCCGCGCAGGCGAAGGCACGGGGCATCTCCACCGACACGCGCACGATACGCGAAGGCGAGGCGTTCTTCGCGCTCATGGGGCCCAACCACGACGCGCACGCCTACCTGCCCCAGGCAGTCGAGGGCGGCGCGTCGGTTCTTGTGGTCCAGCGGCTGGAGGAGCGCTGGCGGCCACCCGAAACCGTGGCCGTCGTCGAGGTGCAGGACTCCTCGCGCGCCCTGCTGGCCCTGGCCGCGCGCCACCGGGAGCGTCTGCGCGGCACCGTGCTGGCCGTCACCGGCAGTTGCGGCAAATCCACCGTGAAGGCCATGCTCGGCGCCATCCTCAGCGCCGAGGGATCCGTCACGGCGGCTCCGGCCAGCTTCAACAATCGCATCGGCGTCGCGCACACGCTCCTGAGCGCATCCCCCACCGACCGGTTCATGGTGCTCGAGATGGGCACCAACCACCCCGGCGAGATAGACGAGCTGGCAGCCGCAGCCCGGCCGCAGGTCGGCGTCATCACCACCATCGCGCCCGTCCACCTGGAGGGACTGGGCGGGCTGGACGGCGTGCGCGAGGCAAAGGCCGAACTGATTGCCCACCTGCCCGACGACGGGGCGCTGGTGCTGAACGCCGACGATCCGCAGTGCGCGGGGTTGGAGGCGCGCTTCGAGGGACGCGTGGTCACCTTTGGGGAATCGCCCCGCAGCGACGTGCGCGTCGAGGAGATCCGGCAGGGAGAGCAACGCCACAGCTTCCGCGCTCTCGGCGAGCAGTTCTGCATCCGCTCCGGGGCGCGGCACGACGTGCTGAACGCCGCGGCCGCGCTGGCTGCCGCGACGTGTGCGGGAGTCGCCCCCGCCGCGGCCATGCTTCCACTGGCCCGCTGCCGGCCGCTGGGGCTCCGCTACGAACGTCGGCGGCTCTGCGGCGTGACCTTCGTGCTGGACTGCTACAACAGCAACCCTGCCGCCATGCGCAGCACGCTGCGCAGCTTCCTGGCGCAGAGCACCGGCGGGCGACGGATCGTCGTCAGCGGCGACATGCGCGAGCTGGGCTCCGCCGCCCCGGAAATGCACAGGCAGCTCGGGCGCGAGCTGGCCCAGGCGGACGTTGACCTGGTGGTCGGCGTCGGACCGCTGTCGCGCCACCTGCTGGCCGGCTGGCACCAGCGCGCCCTGCCGCCGAAGGCAGCGCTGTGCTTCCCCTCGGCTGAGGAAGCCTGGCGGCCGCTGTGGTCGCAGCTTCGGTTCGGCGACCTGGTGCTGCTGAAGGGCTCGCGCGCCATGCGGCTGGAGACCATCCCCGAGCGGATTGCGCAGGCGCTCGAAGCCGGAAAGGAGGCCGCCGCCTGATGATAGAGCGAATCCTGGCAGGGACGGACCTGGCGGCCGCCCTGACGGTGCCGGTGCGGGCAGGGCTGGCTGCGCTGACGGCCTGGGCACTGGTGCGGGCGGCGGGCGAGCCGCTGATCGCCCGGCTCAAGCGGGCCGGCGTGAGCGAGAAGACCGAGAAGACGCCGATCGAAGATAGCCGCCTGCGCCGGGCCATCGCGTCCAAGAGCGGGACGCCGACGATGGGCGGGTTGATACTTCTGGCCGGCCTGCTGGCCGGCTGCGGCGCGTGGGCCGACCTGACCAGCCCCCTGCTGCCGCCGGTGCTGGGGTGCGTCGCTGCGATGGCCGCCCTCGGGCTGGCGGACGACTGGCTGAAGCTGCACGGGAAAGGCCGCACCGAGCGCGGCCTGAAAGTGCGTCACAAGCTACTGGCACAGGGCGCGGCGGGGGCTGCGCTGGCGCTGGTGCTGCTGCGTCAAGGGCACGGACTGCGGGGCTGGGCGCTGCCCGCGGCGCTGGCCTGGGGCGCACTGGTGGTGGCCACGATGAGCAACGCGACCAACGTGACCGACGGGCTGGACGGCCTGCTGGCGGGGCTGGCCGCGCCGGCGGCGGCCGTACTGGGCGGAGCCTGCTGGGTGGCCGGGACTCCCGCCGTCGCCGCCCGGCTGGGCATCACGCACGTATCGGGCGCCGCCGAGCTGGCGGTCTTTTGCGCGTCCCTGGCCGGGGCGTGCGCGGGATTCCTGCACTTCAACCGCCACCCCGCACGCGTGTTCATGGGCGACACCGGCGCGATGGCCGTCGGCGGGGCGCTGGCGGCCGTCGGACTGGCCGCCGGGCAGGAAGTAGTCATGGCGCTGGCGGGGTTGGTGTTCCTGGCGGAGTTCGGCAGCTCACTGCTGCAGATCGGGGCGTTTCGACTGCTCGGGCGTCGTGTGCTGCCCGTCGCGCCCATGCATCACATCTTCCAGCGGCAGGGCTACCCCGAGCCGCGCATCGTGATGGGTTTCTACCTGGCCGGGGCGGCAGCCGCCCTCATCGGCCTGACCTCCATCGGACTCTGAAATGTCGCACGTGACGATCAGCTACGGCACGAAGCTGAGCAAGCGGCAGGCCCGCGCAGCGGCCTCGGTCTGGCGTCGCCCGGACGTGCGACTCGCCCTGGCCGCCCTCGCACTGGCGTCGTTCGGGCTGGTCATGTCTGTCAGTGCCGCCGGCGGCGCGCAGTTCGGCCAGGCGCTCACGAAGCGCCTGGTTCTGACCGGGCTCGGGGTCTTCGCTTTCCTGGTGGGCGCGGGGGTGGACTACCACTTCTGGAGGCGGCACCACCTGGCCGTGCTCGCGATCGCGCTGGTTTGCCTGGCGGCTGCGCTGTTTCCCCCGCTGAGTGCGGCCAAAAACGGCGCGCGCCGCTGGATTGACCTGGGCCTGCCGATCGGGTTCCAGCCCTCCGAGTTCGGCAAGATCGCCCTCTGCATCTACCTGGCGGCCTACTGCGACCGGCACGTGCAGCACATGGGCCACTTCGTGCACGGATTCCTGGCGCCGCTCTGTGTTGTGGGGCTCGTGTGCGGGCTGATCCTGGTGGAGCCGGACTTCGGCACGGCCGCACTGACCGGACTGGTCTGCATGGTGGTGCTGCTGGTGATGGGCACGCGGCTGGTCTACGTCCTGCTGGCGGCACTTGCGGCCATGCCCATGCTGCAGGAACTCGTCTTCGGCGTCCCATATCGCATGCAGCGGATACTGGCCTTCCTCGACCCCTGGAAGGACGCCAGGGGCAGCGGCTACCAGCTCATCCAATCGCTGATAGCCATCGGCAGCGGCGGCATCGCCGGGCAAGGGCTGGGCGCCGGCCTGCAGAAGGAAGCGTTCCTGCCCGGGGCCACCAACGACTTCGTGTTCAGCGTGGTGGCGGAGGAGCTGGGGCTGATTGGCTCGGTGGTGCTGATCGGGCTGTTCGCCTGGCTGCTGTGGGAGTCGCTGCGTGTGGTTCTGCGCAGCCCGGACCCGTTCGGGTTCGCCCTCGGGCTGGGGCTTGCCGTGCTGCTGGGCACACAGGCAGCCACGCACATCGCCGTGGCGACGGCCTGCGTCCCGACCAAGGGGCTGAGCCTGCCGTTCATCAGTGCGGGAGGCTCGTCGCTGATTGCCAGCATGTTCGCCGCCGGCCTGCTGGTGGGCATCGCCCGCTTCCGCGGGCAGCCGAAACCGTGGCAGGAGGAGGTGCCGGCTTACGAACGGCTGGCAAACCGCGTGTTCGGCCGTCTGCGGCGCGCCTGCGGGAACACCATCGGACCACACCTTCACGGAACCGAAGATGATTAGGACGCCCCCAGACAGAGCAGGAAGCGCCCTGCGGGTGATGTTCGCCGGTGGGACGTCCGGCGGGCACCTCATGCCGGGGGTGGCTGTGGCGAAGGCGCTGCGGGAGCTGATGCCCGCCGCGCGGTGCCTGTTCCTGCTGGGGCGACGCAGCGCTGAGGACGACTGCCGCGGGGTGCTGAACGGATTCGAAGTGGCCGACGTGCCGGACACGCCGTGGGCGGGCGCGTTGAGCAAGGCGTTGTTTCCGGCCCGCTGCACGGCTGCTGCGGCACGCGTGGGACGAGCTTTGCGCCGGTTCCGGCCGCACGTGCTGGTTGCCCTGGGCAGCTACAACAGCGCCGTGCCGCTGGCGCTGGCGCGGGCGCTAGGGCTGCCGTGCGCCCTGTTCGAGGCCAACGCGGTCCCTGGCAGGCTGGTGCGGGCTCTCGCACCGCTGGCTGACGTGGTCATGCTCCAGTGGGCCGGCGTGGCCCGGCGCCTCACGTGCCGACGGGCCCTGGCCACGGGCAATCCCGTGCGCCCGGAACTGTTCGGGGTGAGTCGTGCCGGGGCGCGTGACCGGCTGGGCCTGGCGCGAAACCGGTTCACGCTACTGGCGCTCGGGGGCTCCCAGGGCGCCCGGGGACTGAACCGCCTGGTGCGACGGGCCGTGCGGAGGATCGAGGCGCCGCTCCAGGTGCTGCACGTGGCGGGCAACGCACACCTGGAGGACCGAGGCGGGGAATCAAGCTCCGCAATCCCCTGCCGGACGGTCGGCTTCCTGGACCGGATGGAGGACGGCTACGCGGCGGCGGACCTGGTGCTGAGCCGCGCGGGGGCTTCCACCCTGGCCGAGCTGACGGCCCTGGGCCTGCCGGCAATCCTGGTGCCCCATCCCTACAGCCCCAACCGCCATCAGCAGGCCAACGCCGCCGTGCTCCAGCGGGCGGGTGCGGCCATCGTGAAACACCAGGCCGAACTGACGCCCCGCCGGCTGGCGCATCTGGTCGAGCGACTGGCCGCCGACCCGGAACGACTGCAGCAGATGGCAGAGCGCGCACGCCGGCTGGGCCGGCCGGACGCCGCCCGGCGGGTGGCTCGCGAGCTGGCGCACATGGCGGGATCAGACACGAACATCAGGCCCGTCCCGGAGCGGATGGGCCTCTCCGAACACAGGAAACTGCACGCGGCTTGAGAGGGAGGTAGACGATGGCATCGCGAAGCCGGGCACGGAAGCTGGACCTCTCCAGGGAACACTGGCACTTCATCGGCATTCTGGGAACTGGCATGCGCTCGATGGCCAGCTACGCGGCCGAGTGTGGGGCGCGGATCACTGGCAGCGACGTGCGCCCCTCCCCCGCCATGAAGGCACTCGCCGGCCAGGGCATACGCGTCTCTCTGGGGCAGGAGGGAGAGTCACTCAGCAGGAAGACCGACCTGGTCGTCATCAGCCAGGCCATTGACGACGACAATCCCGAGCTGATCCGCGCCCGCCGGATGGGGCTGGAGATCATACGCTACCCCGAACTGCTCGGGCGGCTGATGGAGTATCAGGACGGCATCGCCGTGGCCGGCACGCACGGCAAGAGCACCACCTGCGCCATCATGGCATACACCCTCCAGCAGGCCGGGCTGGACCCATCCTACATGATCGGCGCCGACGTGCCCCAGTTGGGCGGCGGCTCGCACTACGGTTCGGGCCGACACCTGGTGGCCGAAGCCTGCGAATACAAACGCTCCTTCCTGTGCCTGCAGCCCAAGGTTGCCGTGATCAATAACATTGACTGCGACCACCTGGACTACTACTACGACCTGTGGGACATCGAGGAGGCGTTCACCGAGTTCGCCGACAGCCCCGGGCCGAACGGACTGCTGGTGGCCAACGCGGACGACGAGAACACCCGCCGCGTGATCGAGCAGGTGGACGTACCGACCGTCACCTACGGCATTGAGGACCCGAAGGCGGACTACCGGGCCGAGCGCCTGTGGCGGGCGAAGGTGCACACCAACTTCGACCTGGTGTGCCGCGGCGAGAAGATAGACCGATTCAGCATGGAGCTGTACGGCACGCACAACGTGATGAACGCCCTGGCGGCGATAGCCGTCTGCCGGGAGGCGGGCATGGAGTTCGCCGACATCAAGGAGGGCCTGGAAAGCTTCCAGGGCGCCGCGCGGCGGCTGCAGTTGCTGGGCAGCCCCTGGGGTGTGGCCGTCGTCAGCGACTACGCCCACCACCCCAAGGAGATCAAGGCCAGCATAGCCGCCATGCACCAGCGCTTCCCCAACCGGCGCGTCTTCGTCGTCTTCCAGCCCCACCAGTATTCCCGCACACGCCAGATGCTGGAGGAGATGGCCGAGGCGTTCAGCGCCACCTGGGTCACTTACGTGTGCGACATCTACGCCGCCCGCGACAGCTACGAGGATCAGCGCTCAGTCAGCGCGCGCGACCTGGTGCGGCAGATGAACCACATCGGACTGCTGGGCCACTACGTGCCGGAGTTCGAGGACATCGAGAAGATCATCGTCGGCGATGTCATCCCCGACGACGTGGTGCTGGTCATGGGGGCCGGCAACGTCTGGCAGGTCGCCCACAACATCATCCCCATGATCGAGGAGAAAGGCCGCAAGCAGATCGCGGCGTAACGGAGAACCAACGGCAGAACAGGATGGACGGGAGAGCGATGCACGCGGCAACGGGCCGTTCCTTCAGACTTCAGGATTCCACAGGGTGACAGCATGGCCCAGGGCGTCCGGCTCAGTCGCTTGACGGCCCTCCGCGTGGGGGGGAAGCCGCGGGAGTACTTCCGCCCGCGCGACGAGGAGGAGCTTCGCGGGGCGCTGGCCGAGTGCCGGGACCGCCGCATGCCCTGGCGCGTGCTGGGCGGGGGCTCGAACCTGCTGGTGGAGGACGGAGATCTGCCCTACGCAGTCATCCACATCGCGCCGCCGGGCTTCGGCTCGGTCGAGAGAGCGGGCCGGCACGGCGTGCGCGCCGGGGCCGGCCTGCGCAGCGGAGCGTTGCTGGCGTTCTGCCGCGACGAAGGGCTCGGAGGGCTGGAATTCCTGGCCGGACTGCCGGGCTCGGTCGGCGGGGCCGTGGCCGGTAACGCCGGCGCCTGGGAGCACCACGTCTCTGACCGGCTGAGTCGCGTGCACCTGATCGGTCCGGACGGGGGCCGCCGCGTCCTGCCGCCCGAGCGGCTGAGGTTCGGCTATCGCACGGCCGAGCTGGACGGCGCCATCGTGACCGCCGCGGAGTTCGCACTCGAGCCCCGCGACCCGGAGCTGATCGGCGCACGGATGGACCACTGCATAGCCCGGCGTCAACAGCGGCACCCGGCCGGCCTGAGCGCCGGCTGCATCTTCAAGAACCCACCGGGGGAATCCGCCGGCCGGCTACTGGACCTGTGCGGGCTGAAGGGACGACGCGTCGGAGGCGCCGAAGTGTCCCGCCAGCACGCGAACTTCATCCTGAACCGCGGCGCGGCCAGCACGCGGGACGTGCTGGCGCTGATCGCCCAGATGAAGCGCGCCGTCCGGCGGCGGTTCGGCATTGAGCTGGAGTTGGAAGTCAGACACTGGCCCGCCGCCCGGCGGCGGGTGGCCTGAGGAGGACGAGACTATGGAGAAGAAACTCAGAACAGCCGTCCTGATGGGGGGCGTGGGCGGCGAGCGCACCGTGTCGCTGAAGTCCGGCCGGGCCGTGGCCGCCGGGCTGCGCAAGGCGGGCCACCACGTGCTGCCCTACGAGGTGGAATCGCGCTCTCTGCCCGGGCTGAAGGACCTGCGCCCGGACGCGGCGTTCATCGCCCTGCACGGGCCGTTCGGCGAGGACGGCGGCGTGCAGCAACTGCTGGAGCAGATGGGCATCCCCTACACCGGCAGCGGGCCGCGGGCCAGCCGCTGGGGCATGAACAAGCTGGTCAGCAAGCGCCTGTTCATCCGCAACTCCGTGCCCGTGGCCGACTACTTCACCGTCACCCACGGGGAGAGCGCGGCCCAGGCCGCCGCCAAGCTGGAGCAGTTCGGCTGCCCGGTCGTCTGCAAGCCCGTGTCGGCCGGCTCCAGCCTGGGGATCACCATCGTGAAGTCGCCCGAGCAGTTGCCCGACGCGCTTGAAGCGGCCCGCGAGCATTCCGACACCACCCTCATCGAGCGCCACGTGCGGGGACGCGAACTGACCGTCGGCGTGCTGGAGGGACACGCGCTGCCCATGGTGGAGGTGATCAGCCGACAGGGCTTCTTCGATTACGAAGCGAAATACGACGACGAGCACACCCGCTACCACACTCCCGTCGCACTGCTGCCCACCGTTTACCGCCGGGCGACCGAGGCCGCCTTGCGCGCGTATCGCGCCCTGGGCTGCCGCCACCTGGCACGGGTGGACATGATCTACGGCCACAGGGGGCAGTTGGCCGTCCTCGAGGTGAACACGATACCCGGGTTCACCCCACGCAGCCTGCTGCCCATGGCGGCCGCCGAGGAAGGGGTCAGATTCGAGGCGCTGTGCGACCGCCTGGTCCGCGCCGCCGTGCGGGATGCGGCAGCCGCCGCCCGACGCCGCCGCATGACCGCCTGAAAAGGAGCACAAGATGGCTGCCAAATCGAAGCGCACCTCCCGGGCAGGCCGCATGGTCCGGCGTCTGCTGCGGCCCCTCCTGTGGATGGCCGCCGTGGCGGCCCTGGTGGCCGCCTCCTACGTGGCCGCCGTGACCGTGTGGGACAACGTCGTGCACCGGCCCGAGTTCCGCCTCCAACTGCGCGCTCTTTCGCTCAACGGCTGCCCCGAGTGGGTCAATGCCGAGCGCATGACCGGGGAACTGCGCGGAGAACTGAGCGCCCTGCCGCGCGATGTCTCGCTGTTCGATGCCGACGTTGCCGGCGCCGTACACCACGAGCTGTGCGCCAGCCCCTGGCTGGTGGACGTGCGGGAGGTGCGGCGCGTCATGCCCAACCGGCTGCAGGTCACGCCGGTCTACCGCCGACCGGCCGGGCTCGTCCGCTGGAACGGGCGGCACTACCTGGTGGACAGGGAGGGCGTGTGGCTGCCGGATGAGCTGTTCAGTCCGCCGGTCTCCTGGTCGGGCGCAACGCAGCCTCTGATCGTTGACCACCTGCTGCACGAGGAGCCGCCCATCGGCCGCCCGTGGGACGGCCCGCGGATGGCCGTGGGGGCGGCGCTAACGGAGTTTCTGCGCGCAGGCGGACTGCTGGAGAAGCTGGAGCTGGCCACCGTCGAGGTGACGGGCGTCGGGCGTCCCACCGCCGAGCCGGACATCGTTCTGACCACGGCGGGCGGAACCGACATAAAGTGGGGGGCCTCCTCTCTCTATTCCGACGTGCCGGGGCTGGAAGTGCCGCCGTCGGTCATCCCCGACGCCCTCAAACTGAGGGCGGTGCTGGACAAGCTGGAGGAGTTCCCCGACCTGTCGGGGATTCGTTACCTGGATCCGCGCTTCCACAGCAAGATCATCATCCAGCCCGCCGATTGAGCGCCTGCGTGCCGTTCCCCCCTACGCCGGCAGTTGCGCCGTGGGCCCAAAGTTCAACTTCAACCCACCCGTCGGCGTCCGTTATAATGCAATTCCGATTCGTCGGTGTTGTCAGCAGGCGGAGGTACCATGGAGGCGAAGCTGATCCCCATCGTGGGCTATGACGACGCGGAGGAGATCCCCCTCGCCCCGGAGAATCCCGTGGTGATCGGGCGGGCAGACGACGCCGAGATCCGGCTCATGCAGAGCAAGGTGTCCCGGCGCCACTGCCGCATTCACTTCGAGAACGGCTTCTACAGCATCGAGGACACCGACAGCAAGAACGGAACGTGGGTCAACAACCGCCGCATCCAAAAGGCCATCCTGTTCCACCATGACCGCATCACGCTGGGCAGCACGGAGTTTCGCTTCGTGCTGGACAGTAGCATCTCGGATGAGACCTCGCACATCTCGGTGCAGGGGAACGGGGAGTTTACGTTCGGCACAGAGATACGGGAGCCGGTCGAGACGAACACCCCGTCGTCCCTTTTCCTGAGCATTCCCAAGGGCCCCGGGCAGGAAGTCGCCCGCGAGCTGGAGAGGGACCTCTCGGCGGTCTGCAAGGTGATAAACAGCGTCAACGCCGAGCAGCATCTGGACCGGCTGCTGGAGACCGTCATGGACAACGTCATGGAGGTCAGCGAAGCGGACCGGGGCTATCTGATCGCCGCCCGCAAGGTCAACGGCGTGCTGATGCCCATGGTGGGACGCAACAAGGAGTCGGTCCCCGCCGCCGCCCGCAACACTTTCAGCCGCAGCATCATCAGTGAGTGCTACGAGGGCGGCTACTCCATCCTGATGGCCGACCCCACCAGCCAGGACGGCCTCAGCGAGAGCATCCTGAGCCAGCAGATCCAGAGCGTTATGTGCGTGCCCATGTGCGATCAGAGCGGCCCGGTGGGGGTGATCTACGTGGACCGGATTATCGGCTCGGAGCCCTTCACCGAGCGCGACCTGAAGATACTGAACGCCATCAGCAACCAGGCCGGCATCGCCATCCGCCGCGCCCAGCTCACCGGACAGGTCGAGTCGCTTTTCCGCGACGCCATCCGCACCGTCATCAACATGCTCGAACAGCGGGACGAGTACACGTACGGCCACAGCGAGCGGGTCACCGCCGTCGCGCTGCTGGTGGCGGAGCTGTGCGAGATCCCCAAGGCGGAGCGGCGCCACCTGGAGGTGGCCGGGCTGCTCCACGACGTGGGCAAGCTGGCCGTTGACCTGGAGATCCTCCAGAAGCCCACCAGCCTGAGCGAATCGGAATACCAGACCATACAGGAGCACCCGGTCGCCGGGGCGAACATCCTGCGCGACGTCGAGAATGCCGAGATGATCACCGATGCGGTGCGCCACCACCACGAGTGGTGGGATGGTTCGGGCTATCCGGACGGGTTGGCGGGGGAGGAGATCATGCCACTGGCCCGCATCCTGGCCCTGGCAGATGCTTTCGATTCGATGGCCAGCGATCGGCCCTACAAGAAGGCCCTGCCCATCGAAGGCATCTTGAGCGAACTGCGCGGGGGCCGGGGCACGCAGTTCGCACCCTACCTGGTGGACACCGTCGTGGCCGCCCTCGAGGGGGAGGAGGAGTTCCAAAGGCGCATCGCGGAGGTATACCGACGCAAAGGACAGGAGCCACAGCCTGCCGGGCCGTTCAACTGGGACAGGGCAAAACGCACTGACCTGCTGCTGTGAGAAAGGCGACGGCCTACGGCCGTGCGGCTGGCCTCCGCAGAAGGTATCTGCCACCTACTCTCAGAATCGAGGCGCACACTGATGTCCGCAAACCTCCGCCCGTGGCGTCGGGTTGCCGTTCTGCTGCTGGCGCTCGCCCTGCCGGCCGCCGGCTGTTCCGTGTTCCGCCGACCTCCGCCGGGCCCTCCCCTGCCCCGCCGACAGGTGCTGGAGATCCTGCGCGATCGCTCGGAGCGCTTTCACACCCTCGTTGACACGCGCATCGGCCTGCGCATGGCGGTCACCGACAGCATCGGACGCCAGGAAGGGCCCAAACTCGGCGGACACGTCGCCTTTGACCGGGACCTGCCGGGCCTGTGGGTCAGCGCCGAGAAGCTGGGGCGACAGATATTCTCCCTTAAGGCCGTCGGTTGGACGTTCGCGCTCATCCTGCCCGAAACGCGCGAGGTAGTCACCGGCGGCCCGGTTGCCTATGAGAAGCTGCCCCACCTGATCCGCCCGGCGGAGGTGCGGCGCATACTGGCCGGGCCGGAGCGATTGGGGCTGAGCTGGCCCGCCGCGGAGATGACCGTCGAGCCGGAGGTCTATCGCTTCCGCGTCGACCTGGCCGGCAGCCCCTACATGGAGGTGGCCGTAGACCGACGCCAGGTTGCCATCACGCTGATCCGCCGCTACGATGTGCTCGGCCGCACGGTGACCGAAGTGCACATGGGCGACTATGAGGAGGCGGACGGGCTGCTGTTCCCCCACCGGCTGGCAATCCACCGGCCGCTGCACGGGACGGAGGCCGAGTTGCGCCTGGGCCGCCCCCGGCTGAACAAGCCCATTCCCGCAGAGGCATTCCAGCCACCGGAGCTGCCCGGCTGGCGGCGCGTGGACCTGGACCGCCAGCCCCTCGAAGAGGTCGAGGCGTTCAGAGCGGAGTGATGCACGAGTCATCCGTCCAGCTTCAGACCAAGCCTTATGGCCGGCTCTACGAGCGCATTCGCGCACGTGGCGCCGGTCCTTCCCTGGTGCAGGAGCGCGATCCTGGCGCCCTGACGGAGTTCTGCCGCCGCCTGGGGGCATTCCCCCGTAGCTGGACGGGCGACAGGGCCGATGAGGCCGCCGAGATGGTCGTCCAGCGCATGGCCCTCGGCGCAGATGCCAGCCCGGAACAGGTGCGGGCCGACCTGGCCGCGTTCTGCTCCGAGTCTGCCCCCGATGCCGTCTGCGGGCCGGTGCCCCTGTGCGGCGAATGTCCGGTGGAGGAGTTCTGCGACTACCCGGACCGGCGGCTGACGATAAAGGAACTGCCCCGCGGCGAGCGCCCGCGGGAGCGCCTGCTGGAACAGGGAGCGGAGGCGCTGAGCGACGGAGAGCTGCTGGCTCTGATCATCGGCGGCGGCTCGTCGAAGGCCACGGCCGTCGACCTGGCCAAGCGGCTGCTGCGCCGGTTCGGCGGGTTCCGGCAACTGACCGACTGCACCGCGGGACAGCTAAGGCAGGTGCACGGCATCGGGCCGGCGAAGGCCGCGCGTATCCAGGCCGCCCTGGCCATAGCCCGCCGCTACGCCGCCCAGAAAATGGAGGCCGGCATGCACGTGCGGGGCTCCGAGCAGCTCGCCCGGTACATGGGGGAGAAGCTGGCCGGCCTGCGCAAGGAGTGCTTCATGTGCCTGACCCTCGACATCAAGAACAAGCTCATCCGAGAGGAGCGCATCGCCGTCGGCAGCCTCAACGAGAGCATCGTCCACCCGCGCGAGGTGTTCCGCAACGCCATCCGCGAGAGTGCCGCGAAGGTCGTATTCGTCCATAACCACCCGAGCGGCAACCCGGAGCCAAGCGCCGAGGACCGACGCCTGACCGACCGGCTGCGGCAGGTGGGCCGGCTGGTGGGCATACCGGTGCTGGACCATATCATCGTCGGGGGGGAACGTTATTACAGCTTCGCCGAGAACGGCACGCTCGACGGGGCATCTTGACGCCCCAGGCTCGCCCGCACCATGGGTAGGTCCGGCGTCTCGCCGGACCTTGCGCGGCGGGACGCCGCGCCTACCGAATGAGAGGATGGGCGCCGCGGCATGAACGAGTGCTTCACAGGCTCCTGAGCACGGGAGCTTGACGCAGAGAGGGGGCCTGGTGTAGCTTCACCTGCGTTCACTGCCAATCTGTGCGGGAGGCAAGGATGAAGACCACATTCGGCGTGATAGTGGGCAACCGCGGGTTCTTCCCCGACTCCCTGGCCGAGCAGGGGCGCCAGGAGATCCTGCGCGTCTTGGAGCAGAACGGCTACGGTGCCGTCTGCCTTAACCCCGGGCAGACCGAGTTCGGCACCGTCGAGACGCGGGAGGACGCAAAGAAGTGCGCCGCGCTGTTCACTGAGAACGCCGACCGCATTGACGGCATCATCATCACGCTGCCCAACTTCGGCGACGAGCGGGCGGCCGCCGAGAGCATCCGGCTGGCCGACCTGGGAGTGCCCGTGCTCGTGCAGGCCAGCCCCGACGATCCGGAACGCATGGACGCAAGCGGCCGGCGCGACTCGTTCTGCGGCAAGATCTCCGTCTGCAGCAACCTGAACCAATACGGCATCCCCTTCACCCTCACGTCGCGACATACGGTGTCTCTGGATAGCGAGGAGTTCGCCGGGGACCTGGCGCGGTTCGCCGCCGTCTGCCGTGTGGTGGCGGGCATGGGCAGCGCCCGCGTCGGCGCCATAGGCACGCGCCCGGCGGCGTTCAACACCGTGCGCTACAGCGAGAAGATCCTGGAGGCCCACGGCATTGCCGTCGAGCCGGTTGACCTGTCGGAGATACTCGCCGGCGCCCGGGCCCTGGAGGATGACGACCGGCGGGTGGTGGAGAAGGCCGATGCCATCCGCGCCTACGGCGGAACCGAGCCGGAGGCCGAGCCCCACGTGGTGAAGATGGCCCGACTGGGCGTTGTGCTGGATGATTTCATCCGGGAGAACGAGCTGGACGCCTGCGCGATCCAGTGCTGGCAGTCCCTGGAGCAGAACTTCGGGGTGGTGCCGTGCACGTTGATGAGCATGATGAGCAATGCGCTGGTGCCGAGCGCCTGCGAGGTGGACGTGGGCGGAGCGCTGGCCATGTATGCGCTCCAGCTCGCAAGCGGCACGCCCAGCGCCTTGCTGGACTGGAATAACAACTACGGGGACGACCCCGACCGGTGCGTCTGCTTCCACTGCAGCAACATCGCCGCCCACTTCATGGAGCAGCCCCGGGTGGACTACCAGACCATCCTGGCCCAGGCCGTGGGCAAGGAATGCACCTACGGCACCTTCGTCGGCCGCATCCGCCAGGGCGCGACCACTTTTGCCCGCATCATGACGGACGACACGCTCGGCATGATCCGCGCCTACACGGGCCAGGGCGAGTTCACCGATGAGCGGCTGGAGACCTTCGGCGGCTACGGCGTGCTGCACGTCGAACGCCTCCAGGGGCTGATGCAGTACATCTGCACGAACGGCTTCGAGCATCACGTGGCGGTCAGCCTGTCCCGCTGCGCCGACGTGCTGGAGGAAGCATTCGCCAACTACCTGGGCTACCAGACCTACCGCCACCGGTGAGAGGCAACTCCCGTCTCCTGGTAGGCGCGGCGTCTTCGGCCGCCGTACGGCGCCCGAAGA
>JAWOCH010000069.1:0-3940 GCA_046483865.1 Candidatus Brocadiia bacterium
CGGCGAGGACCTCGCCCGGGGGATGGTGGTAGTAATCCGCCGCCCAAAGGGCCAGGCGCAGCAGTTCGTCCGGCAGGATCGGGGTGTCGTCCAGGATCTGCTCGATGCGCTTGAGTTGTCCGTGGGGCACCGATGCCGCCCGGGGCGGGCCGCTGACTACGCCGGTGACGTGCCGGCGGCCGAACGGCACGCGCACACGCGCGCCCGGCGGCGGCAGGGTGCCGTCGCTGGGTGGCAGGTAGTCCAGGCTGCGGTCCAGCGGCGCGGGGACGGCCACCGGCACAACGTCCGGATCGGTCATGGGTGTTCGGGCTCGCGGCTACCGGCGTGGGTGCCGAGTCTACCGGGAGCTCGGGGTCCGCGTCGCCGCTCCGGGCGATTGTCGCGTCTGATCAGGCGGATAGGTGAGCCATCCACAGAACTTGTGGATAAAATTGTGGACAGCCCTGCGTGGCCGCGCCCAAAACCTTGTTTCGCCGGGAGCAGCTCTGGATTGTCCAAAAACTCCCCAACTCGCAGAAAGATTGAATAAACAGTAATTTACGTTTGTCCAATGCATTTGTCGCGGACTAACGACGGGGCCGATCCAGGTCCCGGCCGCCGCTTTGCTGTTTGTGCATAACTCGCGTGTTGTCAAGTCCGCATCGGGCCCGGCTATACTGCGTCCATGTCTGCAACGACACCCGACCACGCGCTCCTTGCTGCCGTCCTCGACGCCGTGCGTGAGCAACCGCGGGGTCAAACGGAGCACACGCTGTTGCGACGGCTCGCCGACCGCAACGTAGCGCCGTTCGCGGGTGCGCGACTGGATCAGCCGCTGGAGCTGTTCCGCGCGCACTTCCTGCTGTTCCACTGTCTCTACCGGCTGCGGGATCAACTCGTCCACCGCGGCGAGTGGCTGGGAATTCACTGCCTGGAGATCGCCCTGGCGCCGCTGGAGGCCGATCCGGGTACCCCGGGGGATGGGCGCACGGTCGCTGCTGCCGACCCCTTGCGGAGTTACTACCTGGATCTAGGCAACCTGGAGTCCATGGATGCCGCCACGGTCGAGGCCATGCTCAGTGACTTCTGGCGACGGCTCGACGGGTCCGGGCGCCGGCGCGAGGCCTTGCGCGTGCTGGGGCTGGACGACGACGCCGACGGCCAGACCGTCCGGCGGCAGTACCGGCGACTCGCCCAGCGCCACCACCCGGACAAAGGCGGCGACACGGAGACCCTGCAGAAGATCAACGAGGCCATGATGGTACTCAACCCATGACCGGTCAGCACGCTGGCGTAGCCGCCACTTGGTTCCGCGACGACGGCGGGATCGATACCGGAGCGGCGTGGCAGGCGCTCGTGGACCTGTACACACGGCCGGGTGCCGCCGGCCACTGTCTGGAACTGCAGGCCGGCGACGGCACCAGCGTGACCGCGCTCCTGACACTCATGACCGCTGCCGCGGCGGGCAACGGCGCAGTGACACGCCAGGCCGCTGCCGACGTCGCTGGCTTGAGTGAGGCGTTTCAGAGTGACGTTCTGCGGCCCTTGCGGAGTGCTCGCGACGGTCTCAAGCGGTGGCAGCGGGTTCTGCCGGATGCTATGGATGTCCGCGAGTCAGTCCTGGAGCGCGAGCTGGCCGCCGAGCAACTGGAACAGCGACTGGTGCTGGAGTGCCTCGCCGACGGTCGTGGCCCACCGGACGACCCGTGCGGCGACGCCTGCCTGAGTGTGGCCCGCTACCTGCGCCTGCGGCGCTTGAGCGACGACACCGATACGCTGCAGACCCTCGGGTATCTGTTGAGTATTGCCCTGGGCGAATACGACAGCCTCCACATCCAGCGCGTGCTGGAGCGTGCCCTCGTGGCGGAAGTCGGGCAGCGGGACTGAAACGAGCCGTTGCAACCGGTCCAAAAAAAAGGCCGCCCGCGGGCGGCCTTTCTGGTTCAGCTCGGCTGGCTGGACGGTTACAGGTCCTTGACCGTCTGCGCCATGCTGCTGGCGACCTTCTGGGCATCGCCGAAGACCATCTTGGTCTTGTCGCCGAAGAACAGGTGGTTCTCCACGCCGGAGAAGCCCGTGCCGCGACCGCGCTTGATCACCAGCACGTTCTCGGCGTCTTCCACATCCAGGATGGGCATGCCGTAGATCGGGCTGGACTCGTCGGTCTTGGCCGCCGGGTTGACCACGTCGTTGGCGCCGATGACCAGGACGACATCCGTGAGCTTGAAGTCCTCGTTGATCTCTTCCATGTCGAAGATCATGTCGTACGGAACGCCGGCCTCGGCCAGCAGGACGTTCATGTGGCCCGGCATGCGGCCCGCCACCGGATGGATGGCGAACTTCACCTCGATGCCGCGGCTCTGCAGGCCCTGCACCATCTCCCAGATCTTGTGCTGGGCCTGACCCACGGCCATGCCGTAGCCCGGCACGATGACCACGCTGTCCGAGTAGGCCATGAGGTAGGCCGCATCCTCGGCGCCCATTTCCTTCATTTCGCCCTCGGGGCCGGCGGCGGCCGTCGCCTGGGTGCCGAAGCCACTGAACAGCACGTTGGTCAGCGCCCGGTTCATGGCCTTGGCCATCAGGTGCGTGAGCAGCATGCCCGCGGCACCCACCAGCGTCCCGGCGATGATCAGCGCGGCATTGCCCAGGACAAAGCCCTCGAAGCCCACCGCCAGGCCGGTGAGTGCGTTGAACAGCGAGATCACCACCGGCATGTCGGCGCCGCCGATGGGCACGGTCATGAACACGCCGAAGGCGAGCGCCAGGACGAAGAACAGGAAGATCGGGAAAACGCCGCCACTGAAGAACACCCAGATACCGGCCAGAATGGTGGCCGCGAACAGCAGGATGTTCACCGTCTGCTGCGCCGGAACCAGGCTGCTTCGCTTCATGCGGCCGTCGAGCTTGGCCCAGGCGATGAGCGAGCCCGAGAAGGCCACGGAGCCGATGAGCGCCCCCAGAATACCCAGCGTGGCGATGCTGGTTCCCAGGTACTGGTAGATCGCCGTATCGCCGGCTCCGGCCAGGCTGCGCTGGGCCTCCAGTAGGGAGACCGCGGCGATGGCGCCGGCAGAGCCGCCGCCCATGCCGTTGTACAGCGCCACCATCTGCGGCATGTCCGTCATCTGGACCCGCTGGGCGGAAACCCAGGCCAGACCGCCGCCGATGCCCACCGCCAGGATGATCAGCAGGTAGTTCGAGAACCCGTGGATGTCGCCGTGGAACAGCGTGATGACGACGGCGAGCACCATGCCGGCCCCGGCCCACATGACGCCCTTGCGCGCCGTCTTCGGCGAGCTCATGGCCTTGAGCCCGACGATGAACAGCACGGCGGCCAGGAAGTAACTTAGTTGGATAATCGTGTCCATTCCCGTGCCCCCTTAACCTTCGTCTTTGCTGCTCTTGAACATCTCGAGCATGCGTTCGGTCACGACATAACCGCCGACCGCATTCCCCGCGCCGAGCAGCACGGCAATGAAGCCGATGAGCTGTTCCATGGGGGTCTGCGCGTGGCCCAGCGCGATCATGGCGCCGACCACGACGATGCCGTGAATGAAGTTCGATCCGGACATCAGCGGCGTGTGCAGGATGACCGGGACCCGGGAAATCACCTCATAGCCCGCCACGGCGGACAGCATGAAGATGTACAGTGCCGTGAATCCCTCAATCATGATTTCTTGCCTCCTTCAAGGCGCTCGCGGGTCGCCTCGTGCCGGACCTCGCCGTCGTGTGTCAGGCAGCTCTCGGCCAGGACCTCGTCGTTCCAGTCCAGGTTGAGCTCACCGTCTTTCACGATCAGCGTCAGGAAATTGTAGAGGTTGCGGGCGTACATCTCGCTGGCGTGCTGGCACAGCGCGCTGGCGACGTTCTTGGGCCCGTAGACGGTCACGCCGTTGTGGTCGACTTCCTTACCCGCCTTGGTGAGCTCGCAGTTGCCGCCGGTCTCCGCCGCCAG
>JAWOCH010000135.1:0-2837 GCA_046483865.1 Candidatus Brocadiia bacterium
GAGCACCAGACACCCCCGCTGGCCGTCGGTGCGCTGCTGCGCCTCGATCAGCGAGGCCAGCCCGGCGGTGTCCATGAACTCGAGCGCGCTCAGGTCCAGTATCAGCCCGGCGCCTGCCTCCTCAGTGCGAGGCAGCAGCGCCCGGCGCAGCTCCGGGGCCGTCTCGTAGCTCAGCCTGCCGCTGAGCGCGAGCTGGTGGGGATCCCCCGTGCCGTGCTCTTCTATGCTCAACTCGCCCATGCTTCCTCTCCCGCTCCGGCAGGCGGACGCGCAGAAGAGCGTCCCTCCGACTGCCGCCGCCTTCCCGGGGACGGCGGACCTACCCATTGTCCAGTGGTCTGGCTGGCCGGCGCCTCACAGGGCCCTGGCATGTTGAATGAGATAGACGCGGAACGGCTCGGGCTCGAACACCGGCTCCTCCTCGTCCAGCTCAATGCCTTTGCTGTCCATCACGTCGAAGACTTCCGCCCGACGCCCGACTGCCCACTCGAACTCATCGTAGGCCCACAGCACGCGCGTCTCCGGCTCGGCGCCGTCCCACAGCACCCCGCGGCCTTCCGGCAGCACACAGGAGTGCTCCATGTACTCCCGCACCGCCTGGTAGGCGCGGTTCAGCGAAGCGAAGTCCTCTTCGCTCCACCAGTCCTCCAGACGGCCGCGCACCTTGCGGGTCACATCGTAGGTGGGCATGAAGCAGAGGCGGTTCGCGCAGCCGCGGAAGTACGCCTCCATCGGGTCATCGCCCGCCTCTGTGATCTCCTCAAACGGGAAGCGCAGCACCGTGTCGCGGTACATGTGCTCCCGCCCGGCCAGGTCCTCGTAGGCCACCTTGCGGCCGGGCGTATCCAGCGCGCCCGCCCCGGCCAGAAGGCACTGGTATCCCATGTCCTGCAGGGCGGCGATCAGCTCGGCCCGCTCGATGGCCAGGCTGTGCACCTCGCCGGAACTGCGGGCGATGCGCCCCCGTCCCGGCTGGCCCGCCCATTCGAACTGATCGCTCAGGCTGTCGAGTATGTCCTCGGCGTACAGAGCGTCTATCTTGAACTCCTTCTTGAGCCGGCGCAGATGCTCCAGCAGTATCTTGCGCAGCCGGCCGTCGCGCAGGGCGGCGGCAATCAGCCCGTGGCCCGCAGGCAGGACGGGGGCCTTCTCCTCGTCCTCGACCGGCTCCGGTTCGGGCAGCAGCCAGCCTGCGCAGCAGTCCGACAGCGACAGGCCCACCTCCATGGCGCGCGCGTGTGCGTGTTCCGTCACCTCGCCGACCTTCTTGGTGGCCTCTCGGCGGGCGCTGACCGTATCCGCCTCGGGGGCATGTGCCGCCAGCATTCCGGGCATATAGACGCGCGTGCAGGCGGCACTTGCCAGCTCGTCCAGTCCGTGTCGCACGCCCTTCGCGTCCGGTCCCGCCCCTGTCAGCCGGCCGCTGGCGGTGGCCCATGAGTGAGACAGGCCGAACTGCTGCCGGTACTGGGCCTGCAGTTCCTCGCGGATGTCGCAGTAGCGGTTTGCCAGGGCGGGTTCGTCGGCCGGAACGTCCGCCACCAGCACCTGCATCGCGGGGAACTCCACGCAGCTCTGCAGATCGTCGCAAAGCTGATGCCAGTGCACCAGGTAGTTGCGCCCCTCCTCCTTCTGGAACAAAGACCGGCAGTGGAATGCCTGCTCGAAGGCCGTCACCAGCAGACTGCTGCTGTCGAACTGGAAGGTGAAGCCCTGAAGCTCCGTGAACAGCGGCAGGAACTGCTGGAGCTGTGTGGGCTCCTCCCCGTCGACGCACCAGGCCGTGGTGAAGGAATCCTCCTTGTTCTGCAACGTCTTGGCGGGCGTGTTGAACGGTCCCGTCATCCAGAACGTGTTGCCCGTGGCCCAGCCGCCCAGCTCCCAGGTGGCGCGGTCGTGGATGCGATAGACGTAGAAGCGCCGCGAGTGGAAGCGATAGGCATAGGAGAATCCGGAGAAGTTCACGCCCCCGAGGGTCCGGTTGACGGCCGAAAGCGTCAACTGCAACATGCCGCCCCGGTCACGCTCGGGCTCCTGCGCCCAGGCGCCGACGTTCCATCGGTCCTCTCCGTCGCAGCAGAGCCACTCCATCCTGCCCCGCGGCACGGCAAAGGGGCGCAGGTGCAGCGTGACCGACTCATCCTCCTTGTCCACCTCCTCCACCTCCAGCCGTGTGACCTCGTAGCCGTTCGGTGTGGTCACGAAGGGGAGGATGGGCATCTCTGTGCAGCGCAGCTTGCGCCGGCCCCACTTGACCTGTCCGAGCCCGCCGTAGACGGGCCCGTCGCGGAGCAGTTCGATGGAGATTCCGTTGTCGAATCGCAGGCGGTAGTTCTTCTCGTGCTCTTTGAAGCGCATGCTCTCCCTCGGTCTGCGCTGAACGGGGCCGCACGGTGGGAAGTCTTTATACGACGCGGGGCGCCTCTTTGCAAGCCCGCAGGGCCGTTCCGAAATCCGGGCCAACGGTTCATGTCCGCGCGTGGCCCAGGAGGCGCGGATCTACCACAGCAGCAGGTCCGGCACGGTGGACTTCAGCAGCCCGGCGGGCACGGTGGCCATGGGCAACCCGACGACGACCACGGACGATAGCCGGGTACCTGTCTAGCGTGTGCTCGGCGGGCGGGGTGCCTCCGCACGCCCGCGCAAGATTGCTGAAGGGTGCTTTCAGCCCGCCGGCCGGCGGGCGTCTCAGCCGTAGCTCCGGGTGAAGCCGCGAGCGCAGGCGCGAGCGGCAAGCCCCCTGACCCGGGGCAGGCCCACCGCTTTGGGACCGCACCAGCTTCCAGGGTCATTCAATTCTCTGACTGAACCGACCTGAACTGCCGAGTTGCTGCCCG
>JAWOCH010000158.1:0-3321 GCA_046483865.1 Candidatus Brocadiia bacterium
CCTCGACCTCGACACCGTGCTGCACGATATCGAGGTCGAGGACCAGGCGGCGGCGATGCTCGAGTACGAGAACGACGCCACCGGCTATCTGTATTTCACCACGTGCGAGGCCGGCCGGCGGCGGCTGGAGATCGTCGGCGACAAGGGCGGCATCCGCCTGTGGCCGCTCGAGTACTGGCGCTTCGAGCCGCCCATCGTCGAGTTCACGCGGACCAACACGGAGATGTGGGGTTCGCCCGACGTCGAGTCGGTGGAAGTGGAAGTGGAGGAACGCGAAGCCGGCCACCACGTGATCCTGCGTAACTTCGCGCGGGCCATCCTGGCGGGTGAGCCCCTGATTTCCCCGGGCGAGGACGGGCTGATGTCGCTGGAGCTGGCCAACGCTGTCACGCTTTCTTCCCACAAGGGCGAGACCGTCGAACTGCCCATAGACCGGCAGGAGTTCAGCGAGCTGATTGACTACCTGCGCTCCACGTCCGGCTTCAAGGACGAGTGGGGCGACACACACGTGGAGACCGATCCTCAGCACGTGAGCTGAGGGCCGAAGCGAAGGCGGAGCACCGACGGGCCTGCCTGGCCCGTCAGCACGGAACCGAGGAATCCGTTTCCCACGCTGCGAGCCGACATGGAACCGGAAGGGACGCTGGACATCGTCTTCCTGGTGGTGGGCGGGCTCGGCCTGTTCCTGTTCGGCATGAGGGTGATGAGCGACGCCCTGCGGCGTGTGGCGGGCGACAGGATGCGCCGCATTCTGCGCATCATGACCCACAACGTGGTAGTGGCGGTGCTGGCGGGGGCCGCCGTCACCTGCCTGATACAGAGCAGCAGCGCCACCACCGTGATGGTGGTGGGTTTCGTCAACGCCGGCCTGATGCAACTGAGCCAGGCCATCGGCGTGGTCATGGGGGCCAACGTGGGCACGACGCTGACCGCCTGGCTGGTCAGCGGCGTCGGCCTGCTGAAGATCACCAATTATGCCCTGCCGGCTATCGGCGCGGGGCTGCTGCTCAACATGGTCGGCAAGCGCCAGTGGAAGCACTGGGGCTCGGTCATCCTGGGGTTCGGGCTGCTGTTTTTCGGCCTGTCGCTGATGAAGGACGCCTTCGGGCCGCTGCGCGAGAGCGTGAAGGCCCAGCAGATGATGGTCCGCCTGGCGGGTAACCCCATGACCGGCATCCTCATCGGCACGGCCATGACCATGGTGGTGCAGTCCTCCAGCGCGACGATTGCCATCGCCCAGATGCTGGCCTTCAGCGGCGTGCTGACCTTCCCCCAGGCGCTGCCGCTGATCCTGGGCGACAACATCGGCACGACAATCACCGCGCAGATCGCCTCGCTGGGCACCAACGTGAACGCCAGGCGCGCGGCACGCGCCCACCTGATGTTCAACCTGATAGGGGTCTGCATTGTCTTGCCATTCGTGTGGAACGGCTCCTACGCGCGCTTCATCGAGTTCCTCATCCCCGGCGAGATCGGCCAGGGCACCGTCATGCTGCACCTGGCGGTCAGCCACAGCGTGTTCAACGTGACCAACACGCTGATTTTCATCCCCCTGGCCGGGGTGCTGGCGGCGGTGGTCAGGCGGGTGGTTCCGGGTGAGGCGGGCATCGTGCAGGTGGAGCCGCAGTACCTGGAGGAGCACCTGCTGGATACGCCGTCCATCGCCCTGGAGCAGGCCCGCCGCGAGGTCGTGCGCATGATAGAACTCGCTGCCTCGGCGGCGAAGGACGCGGGAGATGCCTTCTTCGGGGACGGCGAGACCAGCCTGCGCATGGTCGGCCAGAAGGAGGAGGCCATTGACAACCTGCAGAACAAGATCACCCAGTACCTGATCCAGATCAGCCGCCGCGACCTGGGCCCCCAGGAATCCAACGAGCTGCCCGTCCTGCTGCACAGCGTCAACGACATCGAGCGCATAGGCGACCACGCCGTGAACCTGGCCGAAGCGGCGCAGCGCAGGATAGAAGACCGGCTGCCGTTCACCCAGGCCGCCATGGACGAGCTGGACATGATGCGCCAGGAGGTGGACGGCATGTTCGAGAACGTCGTTCAGGCGCTGGAGAACTCCGACGCGGAGGCAGCCAAGCGAGCGTTCGCCCACGAGGACCGCCTCAACGGCATGGAGCGGCAGTTCCGCGAGAGCCACCTGACACGGCTGGCCGCCGGGGACTGCAACTTCTACAGCGGCCTGACCTTCGTGGATTGCATCTACAACTACGAGAAGATCGGCGACCACCTGCTGAACACGGCGCAGGCTGTGCTGGGGGATTTCCAGTGGGGCGAGAAGGTCAGGGGCGTCGAGCAGTCCCCGCCGGAGGAGTCCGAACCGGCCGCCGCCTCGTAGCCCCGGCTAAACCACCACCAGCAGGTTGTAGAGCGCGTGTGTCCATGCCGCTATGCCGAAGCCGCGGAATACGTAGATCACCCCCAGCAAGAACCCGCAGACGGTGCGGAACAGGAAGTTGTAGGTGGTGAAGCTCTCTCCCACCGATCCCACGTGATGGGCCGCGGCGAACAGCAGGCTCGAGACCGCCAGCGCCAGCGCCGCCGCCAGGCGCCTGTCCCACAGGAACACCTTCTGCATCAGCAGCGTTCCCCCACCGACCAGCAGCAACCGGAACAGCAGTTCCTCGTAGACTCCCGCCCCCAACGCCAGCAAAAGCGGCGCTGCTCTGTCCAGGTTCACGGCGAAGAACACCTCCGTTGCCTGCCTGTGCAGCAGGTGGGTCAGGTAGTCGCCGCCTTTGTAAAGCGCCACGCCATACAGTGCCGCCTCCGCGATCATGACCACCACGGTCAGCAGCACATTTGAGGCCTTCACCTCGCTGCGCCAGAGCACGGCGATCAGGCTGAACAGCAGGGCGACGTTCAGCACGTGCGCCGCCCGCAGGCCGACCAGTTGCAGCGGGCCGGTCAGCCAGACCTCCGCCAGGTTGCGCAGGGGATAGCTGCTTTGCACGATGCCGCAGTGGTAGAGCACCACCAGTGGCAGGACGCTGACCAGCCCCAGCCCGAACGCCCGGCTCTCCCGCCAGTAGCCGCGCTCGGAGTCAACTCGCTCGGGCCGACGCTCTTTGCCCATCGGCTCACCCGGTCGCCAGTCCCAGGATCAGCATCGCCGCCCCGGCCGGCAGGCAGTAAGCGGCGAACCAATGCAGTCTGCCCCGGCGCACGGCCCGCAGCAGAACCAGCAGGCAGACGGTGCCCACCAGCGCTGCCGCAAGCGCCGCCGCCGCCAGCGTGGCGACCGACGACGGGCCCGCCGCACCGGCATCGCTCAACCGACCGACGATGCTCCACACGGCCGCACCGATCAGTGCG
>JAWOCH010000162.1:0-6240 GCA_046483865.1 Candidatus Brocadiia bacterium
AGGGCAGTGATCTCAACTGCCGGGTGTTCGGCATACGTTTCCAGGTGCACCTGGCCCCATGTGCCCAGCCCGATGACACCGGCGTGAAGTTTGGTCATGGCGAGATCCTCCCGCGCGCCAGGCGTACAGGCGGTGGCCTGAAGGAATCGGATCGGCGGGTGCGGGCGAAACAGATCAGTAGGCGGCCCAGGCAGCCACCTGCACGTGGGCGCCGGCGGCAGCCAGCTTCTTCACACAGCGCCGCTCAACAATGCCGGAACTGACTACGTCGGAGATCAGCAACACGCAGTCGCCCTTCTCGATGACGGCATCCACTGCCGGCTCGACGGTGCGCTCCTCCCCGGCGCTGCTGTCGGCGCGCATCACGTCGCGGTAGGCCACTCCGAGCTGGCCCGCCACGGCCTCGGCCAGCTCACGCGCGGCATATGTGCGCCCCCCCCCGGCCCCGCCGGCAACGGGGACAGCGGTGACGAAGTCCGCCCAGCGCGTCTCCGCCTTCTCGTCGAGCATGCGTGCGATGTCGTCGCGCATACGTTCCGTGACATCTTCGGTCAGCTCGCGCTTCCACTGCTTGTAGGCATCCTGCTCGGACTTCTGCAGGTTCTGCCACCGGTGGGCGGCGAAGGCGCCGAGGGTGATGCGAGGAATGTGGTAGTATTCCCCTTCATCGCCGCCTGCGGACGCGGGCAGCTTGCCGTGGGCGGTGGCCGTCTTCGCACTGACCACCGTCTCATGGAGGGACGCCTGCTCGGGCACGTAGGCAGCGACGCTGACGCTGGCCTTCAGAGAGTGCACCTCGCCCCTGTCGCCCAGGCTCAGCGTGTAGTCCGCCACAGCGCGCTCGAGGGAGTCCGCAAGCGCCTCCGCTTCCGAGACGCTGGCCTGGGGCATCACCACCAGGAACTCGTCGCCCCCGAGCCGTCCGACCACGTGATCCGGCGGGACTTTTGCCTCCAGCAGGCTGGCGATGTCCTGCAGGACGGCGTCGCCGACCATCTGACCGAACTCGTAGTTGACTCTCTCCAGGTTGGACAGGTCTATGTCGATGAGTCGGATTCGCTTGCCGAACTCCTTCGGCCCGCCTTCCATGCGGTCCAGCGCAGCCACCAGGCCCTTGCGGTTGGGCAACCCCGTCAGCACGTCGGTCAAGCCCAGGTCGGCGGTTCGGTGACGGTGATAGCGGCGGGCACGCAGGAAGACCAGCGCCGAATAGGCCACCGTCACGCCGGACCACACACACAGAGCCCAAGCCATGATCTTCATGCCCAGGTACACGTTCGTCTGCCCCAGGAAGATCGCCAGCACGAACGACAGAACGGCGGCCAGAAGCACGGCCAGAAGGGCCCGCCTGCCGGAGCGGTAGATCCGGCCGGTGGCCAGTTCCTCCTCGGCATCCGACTCATGCCATATCAGGCCCATACATCGTCCTCCGGGCATCTCGAACAGGGACCGCCCCGCATCGCCTGCGCCCACAATCGGCCAATGCGGACAGGGGAACCCAGGTGTCGCGAGCGCAAAGTCAGCATAGCGACCGGCCAGACGGAATGCAAGCAGCGAGACAGCTCACCGTGCCTACGCACGTATAGGGAACTGCCCGCAGAAGTCCAGCACCAGAGGGCGGACGGCCTCGGCCTCCGCGACCGGGTCGGTCGCCTGCAGGATGCGCACCACCCAGCGGACGACCTGCCGGCAGTGCTCCTGGTCCAGCCCACGCGAAGTGACGGCGGGGGTGCCAAGCCGTATGCCGCTGGCCTCGCTGGGCTTGCGGGGATCATTCGGGATGGCGTTCTTGTTGACCGTGATGTGGGCCTGCGTCAGGACCTCTACGGCCTGCGCGCCGGTCATCTGCAGCCCGCTCAGGTCGAGCAGGAACATGTGGGTGTCAGTGCCGCCGCTCACGACCGGAATGCCCAGGCCGATGCACTCCTCGGCCATAGCCCGGGCATTGGTCACCACCTGCTGCTGGTAGCGGCGGAACTCCGGCTGCATTGCCAGCCGGAAGGCCACGGCCTTGGCGGCTATGACGTGCATCATCGGCCCGCCCTGGATGCCGGGCATGACGGTGCTGTCCAGGCGGTCGGCGAACTGCCTGCGGCACAGGATGAACGCGCCCCGCGGGCCCCGAAGGGTCTTGTGCGTGGTGGACGTAACGAAGTCGGCATGTGGTACAGGGCTGGGATGCACCCCGGCGGCGACCAGGCCGGCGATGTGCGCGATGTCCGCCATCAGGTAAGCACCGACCTCATCGGCAATCTCACGAAACGCCTGGAAGTCAATCTCCCGGCTATAGGCGCTTGCCCCCGCTATGATCAGCGCGGGGTTGTGCTGGATGGCCAGCTTGCGGATGACGGAGTAATCGAGAACGCCGTCCTGGTTCACCCCGTAGCTGACCACTTCGTAGAGCTGACCGCTGAAGTTGCGGCTGGTGCCGTGGGTCAGGTGACCGCCGTGGGCCATGGACATGCCCAGGATGGTGGCGCCCGGCTGGAGGACGGACATGTAGACGGCCATGTTGGCCTGGGAACCGGCGTGTGGCTGGACGTTGGCGTGCTCGGCGCCGAACAGCTCCCGAGCCCGCTCGACGGCCAGGCTTTCCACGCGGTCCACACGCTCGCACCCGCCGTACCAGCGCGAACCGGGGTAGCCCTCGGCGTATTTGTCCGTCAGCACCGAACCGGTCACCGACAGGATGGCCTCGCAGCAGTGGTTCTCGGAGGCGATCAGCCCCAGGTGTGTCTCCTGCCGGTCCCTTTCCGCCTCGATGGCGCGTGCGATCTCCGGGTCCACAGAGGCCAGGTCCGACCGGTGCTTGACGCTTTCACACATTCTCGGCCCTTCCGTGCAATCGGGCCCTGCCGGCGTGCGGGGCGGGCTACTCGTCCTGCTCTTGCTGGTCGGCCGCTTCCCGGGCAAGCAGCCGCTTCCATCGCGCTGCCACCTCCTGCTCAATCTCCTCGACGAGCCACTCGTTTTTCGGCGCGAACAGGTGGCGGAAGCGCCCCTGGGACTTCAGCCACTCCCTGACGGGCTTCCGCTCCTTCGGCTTGAAGTTGATGGTCAGCTTGCCATCCTCGATCTCGTACACGGGCCAGACGCACGTCTCCACAGCCAGTTTGGCGATCTGGATGGTCTCGTCCGGCTCGTGCCGCCAGCCGCGCGGACAGGGGCTGATGATGTTGATGAAGCACGGCCCCTCGGTGGCCACAGCCTTCTGCACCTTGCCCATCAGGTCCCGCTCTCGGTGCGGGCTCGCCTGTGCGCAATAGGGCACGTCGTGGGCGGCCACGATGGCCGTCAGGTCCTTCTTGGTCTCACGCTTGCCCGGCTCCACCTCGCCCGCCGGGGCGGTGGTGGTGTTGGCGCCCTTCGGCGTGGCGCCGGAGCGCTGAATTCCGGTGTTCATATACGCTTCGTTGTCGTAGCAGATGTAGGTGAAGTCGTGCCCCCGCTCCAGCGCACCCGACAGCGACTGCAGGCCAATGTCGTAGGTGCCGCCGTCCCCGCCGAATGCGATGAAGGCGATCTCCCCCTCGTATTTGCCCTGCCGTTTGAGCGACCGGTAGGCGGCCTCCGCGCCGCTTATGGTCGCCGCCGAGTTCTCAAACGCGTTGTGCACGATGGGCACACGCCAGGCGGAGTTGGGATATACGGTGGTGCTGACCTCCATGCAGCCGGTGGCGATGCTGGCCACAACGTGTCGGCCGTCCTGCTGGGCGGCCAGAAGCGCCTGCCGCAGGATGACAGGGCCGGCGCAGCCGGGACAGGCCGCATGCCCGCCGCTGAGCAGTTCGGGCTGGTTGGAGAGCTTCTTCAGGCTGGTCGTTGCCATGATCCTCCTCGTCGCTTTGCGTCAACTGCGCCCGCCGGCTTACTCACGCACGCCGACGAAACGGGTCTCGGGCTCCACCCGGCCGGTTTCTGCCGCCTCGGCCAGCTCGTGGAACACGTTGGTTACGTCGTCCAGGCTCAAGTCGCGTCCGCCCAGGCCGTAGATGAAATCCACCATGGGCTGGTCGTCGCCATACTTAGCCGAGCGGACCTCGTGGAACAACGGGCCGCCCAGGCCGAAGGAGACGGCCCGGTCCATCACGCCTACGATCGCCGCGTCGGCCAGCGCATCGCGTAGCTGCCGGGCCGGGAACGGACGGAAGCAGCGGATCTTCAGCACGCCGCACTTCAGGCCCTCCTGCTCCCGCAGATTGTCCACTGCCTGTTTGGCGGTGCCCATCGTCGAGCCAAGCCCCACCAGGATGATCTCCGCGTCATCACACCGATAGGGGTCCAAAAGGCCGTAGGAGCGGCCGGTCAATTCTGCGTAGTCGGCCCCCACGCTCTCGACCACGGGCGGCACGCACTCCATCGCGTCCACCTGCTGCTTTTTGAACTCGAAGTAGTAGTTCTGCAGAGCGAACATGCCGAAGGTGTTCACGTCAGCAACGTTCAGCAGGTTAGTGGGGCGCTCGAACTCGCCGATGAACTCGCTGACTTCCTCATCCTCGTTGACCTCGAGCCCCTCCAGCGTGTGACTCAGGATGAAGCCGTCCAGGCAGACCATCACCGGCAGGCGCACGTCCGGATGCTCGGCGATGCGCACGGCCTGGATGGTATTGTCGTATGCCTCCTGGCAGTTCTCCGAGTAGAGCTGGATCCAGCCGGTGTCGCGCGCGCCCATGCTGTCGCTGTGGTCGCAGTGGATGTTGATGGGGGCGCTCAACGCGCGGTTGACCACGGGCATTACCACGGGGCACCGAGAGCTGGCGGCGATGTAGAGTATCTCCCACATCAACGCCAGGCCGTTGGCGCTGGTAGCGGTGCAGCAGCGCGCCCCGGCCAGGGAGGCGCCCACCACGGCGCTCATCGCGCTGTGCTCGCTCTCGACGCGCACCAGTTCGGTCACCACTTCGCCGTCGGCGACGTAGGCGGCGAACTTGTGCATCAGTTCGGTCTGCGGCGTGATGGGGTAGGCGGCGACTACGTCCGGGTTGATCTGTTTCAGTGCGTAAGCTGCCGAGTCGTTACCAGTCAGTGCTATGCGCTCAGCCATCTGCGCCGATCCTTTCCTTTTCCTCGTCGGTCAGCTCGCTCTCGCGTTTCATCTCGATAGCGTCCACGGGGCACTCGGTGGCGCATATGCCGCAGCCTTTGCAGTATTGCAGGTCCGTCTGCTGCCTCTCGCCATCGGCGGCGGGGATGGCGCTGTCGGGACAGGTGATCCAGCAGCGCAGGCAGTGGATGCACTTCTCGAAGTCCACCACCGGCACGTAAGTGCGCCATGAGCCCGTGTAGAGCTTGGACATGGTGCCGCCCTCGGCAACGGCGCCGGGCTTCATTTCGTCTTTATTCAGCAGGTCAGCCATTCTCGCGTTTGACCTCCTCGAAGGCCCGCTCGACGGCCCGCATATTGCCTTCGAGCATCTGCTCGCTCAGCTTGCCGCCGAGCTTCTTCTCGATGTCCTCTTTGATGTGCTCCACGTCGGCCACCCCGGTCACTGCCACCAGCGCGCCGATCATGACGGTGTTCGGGATGGGCCGTCCGATCTCCTCCAGCGCTATGCTGGTGGCGTCAATGGTGTAGATCTCGCGTCCTTCCAGGTTCAGTTGCTCGCGGACTTCGGACGGGCTGCGGTCGGTATTGACCATAAGGATGCCGTCCTCGCTGAGGCCCTCCTGGACTCCTTCAGTCTCCAGGAGGGTCTCGTCCAGCACCAGCACGATGTCGGGGTAGTAGATGGCGTCATGGACCTTGATGGCATCGCCGCTGATGCGGGTGTACGCTTTGATCGGGGCTCCTTCACGCTCGGCTCCGTATTCCGGGGCTGCCTGGGCGTACTTACCCGCGTCCACGGCCACCTCGGCGACCATTGCGGCGGCCGTCTTAGCGCCCTGCCCGCCTCGCCCGTGCCAGCGTATCTCCAGAACGTCCGTGCTCATATTCAGTCCTCAGGCAAGAGCTTCAGTATCGGATTCCGCGACCGGCCTGACGGAGGACTCCATTCTTTCACATGGCCTGCGGGGTGTCAAGTGACCGAGACGGCAGGCCGTGTCGGCCACCCCTGAACGGGCTTTACTGCGGGGGCTGCATCCCGTATAATCCGCCCGTTGGCGCCATGCCGTGACGCAGGCGAGCGGCCCCCGGGCAAGCCGGCCTGACGCCCCGCCTCCGAGAGGCCAGCGGTGTCTTCGTTCCCTCGTCTGCTGCTGTCCCGCCAGGGGCGGGACAGCAGCAGACGAGGGAACGAA
>JAWOCH010000194.1:0-6121 GCA_046483865.1 Candidatus Brocadiia bacterium
CGCTTCGCTCACCAGCCACCCCCTGATCTTGAAGACCGCAGGCATGCACCCCGGCACAATTCCATGCTAACGGACGAAGGCGTCGCCGTAAAGACGCGGGAGAGGCGGCGTGGCTCAGCCCCCGGCTGTGAGGGCGGAAAGTACCTCGCTCAGTGGCGCTATGGCAAGGCACACGGAGGTGTCGGCGGCGCCGTAGTACATCCACAGATCATCTCCCCTCAGCAGGCAGCCGCAGGGGAAGACGACGTTCGGCATGAAGCCGCTGACCTCGTAGTCAGCCGCCGGTCCGAAGACCCATCCCGGACACCGGGCGCGCACCTTGTGCGGCTCATCCTCGTCGAGCAGCGCCAGCCCCACGCGGTATACCATGTTGCTTCCGAACGCCTTGACCCCATGGTAGATCAGCAGCCAGCCCTCCTCGGTGCGCAGCGGCGGGGCGCCGGCGCCGACCTTCACCCCGTCCCACCACGGGCCGCCCCGCTCCACCAGTACGCAGTGGGGCACGCCCCAGTGGATCAGGTCCGGGCTGGCGGCGCTCCAGATGTGCTCGATGTCCCCCGTAGCCGGCCGGTGCAGCACGGCCCACTTGTCCCCAATCTTCTCGGGGAACATAACAGTGTCCTTGTTGTTGGGGCTGAAGATCAACCCCAGCCGCTCGGCTTCCTCGAAATCGTGCGTCTGGGCCAGGCCAACCGCCGGCCCCACCGGCGAGTAGGCAACGTAGCAGATGTAGTAGGTGTCCTCCTCGGCCATGTACGTGACGCGGGCATCCTCGCAGCCCAGTTCCTCGTAGCGCCTGCCGGGCGTGCCGTAGGCCAGCAGCGGCTCCTCCTCTATTTGCCAGTCGGAGACGCCGTCCGGGCTGCGCGCCGCGTATATGCTGGAGAAGCCCTTCCGATCCTCTATCCGCAGCAGCAGCAGCACCTGGTCGCCAAGATCCACGGCGCCCGGGTTATACACCGCCGATGCGGGCATAGGCAGGTCATCGGGGCTGATGATGGGGTTGTCCGCACATCGCTGGAAGAGTTCGGCCACGGCCGGCTCCTCTCCATCTCCGGGGGACAGAGCCTTTGTATCACCCGCCAGCCGCCCTGTCCAGCAGAGAAGCGTGGCACTCCGGGCTACCTCTCTGCGCGGTTGAGCCGGTGGGGTTCTTTGAACGAGTGCAGGCTGTGCACGCCGCCCTCTATGCGGGCCGAGACAGTGCGCTGCTCAAAGCGCACCCGCCCCTGGCGCATCGCCTCGTGCAGTTCGGGCATTGTGCTGCAGCCGACGTCCTGCATGGCGTGGCGCAGGCCCTGCATCAGGTAGGGGACGTAGTCCACCACAGAGCCCTTGTCCACTACGGTGCCGCTGACGCCCTGGGCCACGCGAATCGCCTGCTCGCGCTCCATGTAGCGGCGCTGGCCGCGGGCTTCCATAGCTTCCGGGCTGCCCATGCCGCGGTAGCGCTTCACCCGCACGCCGCCCTCGTAGAAGTACTCCCCCGGCGCCTCGTCGGTGCCGGCCAGCAGGCTGCCCAGCATGACGGTGGACGCCCCGATGGCCAGGGCCTTTGCTATGTGGCCGATGTTGGTGATGCCGCCGTCGGCGATGACCGGCACGTCATGTTCGGCGGCGGCCGCCGCGCAGTGATGGACGGCGCTGGCCTGGGAGCGGCCCACGGCGACGGTCTCCTGGGTGATGCAGATCGAGCCAACCCCCATGCCGACCCGCAGGGCGTCCGCGCCGGCCTCGATCAGCCCCTCGCACTGCTCGGGGGTGACCACGTTGCCGGCCACGACCTGCAGGTCCGGATAGCGCTCCTTGGCCCACTTGAGCATCTCGACCTGGAAGCGGGAATAGCCCTGAGCGCTGTCCAGCACGGCCACGTCCACCCCGGCCTCGACCAGCGCCTCGAGCCGCTCGCGGTCCTCCTCATGCGTGCTGACCGAGGCGCCGACCAGCAGTTGCTTGCCGGCGTCCTTGCTGGCCAGGGGAAAGTCCTGGTTCTTGCGCAGGTCGGTGCGGCTCATCAGCGCCACCAGGTTGCCGTCGTCGTCCACCAGGGGCAGCTTGCCTACCTTGCTCTCCTTCAGTATGCGGTTGCCCTCTTCGAGGCTGATGCCGGCGGGGGCGGTGACCAGGTCCGTCGTCATGACCTCGCGCAGTGGGCGGTCGCGGTCGGGCTCGAAGTCTATGTCCCGCGCGCTGACAATGCCCACCAGCTTGCCCCCGACTAGGCCGTCTTCGGTGATGGGTATGCCGCTGAAGCCGTGCTTTTCCTTGATCTCGTCTACGTCGCAGATGCGGTCGTCGGGACTGAGCACGACCGGATCGTTGATGAAGCCGTTCTCGAACCGCTTTGTGCGCTCGACCTGGCGGACCTGCTCCTCGATGGTGTTGTTGTAGTGGATGATGCCGATGCCGCCCAGCAGCGCCATGTAGATGGCCATGCGGGACTCGGTGACCGTGTCCATGGGCGAACTGACCAGGGGTGCTTTGATGGTGATGCCCCGCGTCAGCCGGCTGGTCGCGTCAATCTCCGAAAGCGGCTGCCGAATGTAGCCGGGCAGGAGGATGAAATCGTCATAGCTCAGGCCGGCTTCGGCGAACAGCGTCCCGGCGTCCACACCGTTGCCTCGATCCATCGGCATCTCCCGCAATCTGAAGAAAAGGTGCTCCCGTCAGCAGATCAGGGTGATGAAAACCGCGGGCAGACACCCGCGGATTACCGAGGATTGCCCGCCCGGCGAGCCCAGTTTCCCGCCGGGTTGCTGCCCCGGTTGTCCTATTGTAAGGACTGCCCCCGGCGGACGCAAACCAACGGCAATGCCGGATGGACAGCTTGGCTGTCCAACGGGCACAGGGGCCGATTACGGGGCGTGCTCTGTCCTACTGCTGCTGTCCGACGGGCATAACGTAGAGGGCGTTCTGCTCCTTGGGAATGCCGCAGGCGGCCGCCAGCGCCTCGTCGTCGAAGGCCCCCACGGCCACCGTCCCCAGTCCGAGCGCTTCCGCCTGCAGGTAGATGTTCTGCCCGACGTGGCCCGCCTCCATGGCAACGTACCGAATGCCCCGCTCGCCGTAGCGGCCGGTGGTGCGTTCGTAGTCCGCCGCCAGCAACAAGTCCACGGGCGCCTGCGCCAGGGACTGCTGGCCGAGGGCGGCGGCCGTTATCTCCTCCCGCACGTCGCCCTCCCGGCGGAGTTTCAGGGCGTGCTGCTCGGGCAGGTAGCGGTAGACGCCGGCCTCAAGCCCTTCCACCCCGCCCTGCCCCACGGCCGCGTAGACGAACATCGGGTAGGTGGCGCCGGCGGAGGGTGCGGCGCGCTTTCGCCCCTGTGGGCCGGTGATGCCCTGAGCAGCCCACAGGACCTGGCCCAGCTCCCGGAGCGTCAGGGGCCGGGCGGCAAAGCTGCGCCGGCTGCGGCGCCCCGCGATTGCCTCCTCAACGGACACGTCGCTTTCGGTGCGCGGCTCTGGCAGTTCCACCGAACCCATGGTCATCGTGCCTCCGTTTGTATCACACACGCTGAACAGGACAACGCAGACGGCACCTACAATCATGCACCTGGCGCATCTCATGCCCCCACTCCTTCCGCGCCCGCTACGCGCCGGCGGGGGCGGCCACCTCGGGCTCCTCCGCCGGGAACAGCGCGCGCATTGCCTCGAGTTCATTCTCCCCAAACGGTCCCACCACGGCCAGCCGGGAGCGCTCCGGGGTGAACACTTCCTCCAGCACTCGCGCCAGATCTCCCAACGTCAGGGCCTCCTGGCGGCGAATGTACTCCTCCGGGGTGATAACCTGGTCCTCTCCCAGCAGCAATTCCTGCCGGCCGAACCAATCGGCCAGCGAAGACGGATGGTCGCAGAGCATCTCCATGCCGCACTTGGCGCTCTCCTGGTAGCGGCGCAGCTCGTGCCCGGTGAAGTTCGCTGCGGCGGTGCGGCGGATCTCCTCGGTCACCACCTCCAGCGCGTCCGTCAGGTTCTCCACACCCACCGAGAAGGACGTGAGCAGCGCTCCCACGTCCGAGAACGCCTGCGGATAGGCCTCCACGTCGTAGACCAGGCCCAGCTCCTCTCGCACGCGGGAGAACAGACGACTGGACAGCCCGCCGCCCAGCAGTCGGGCTACGGCCCGGACGGCGTCCGTGCGCTCGTCGCCGAGAGGGTACGCCTCGTTGCACAGCAGGGCCTCCACCACGGGCAGCGCCTCGCTGTCGCGGAAGACGGCGCGCGGCCGGGAGTCGGTCAGATCCCGGGGCAGCAGCTCCGGCAGGTTGTCGCCGGGAGGGATCTCGGCGAAGTAGCGGCCCATCTCCCCCAGCACTTCGTCGAAGTCAAAGCCGCCGGCCACCGAGACCACCATGTTGTCCGGCAGGAAGAACCGCTCGTACTGCGCGCGGACGGCCTCCGCATCGAAGCTGGACAGTATGGCCGGGCTGCCCCGGGTGCCGGCCTCGCTGACCCGTTCCCGCAGCAACATGCCGTAGCACAGTTCGTAGACGCTGATGTTGCGCCCGGCGCGATCCCGGTGGCGGGAGATCTCCTGGGTGATGATGGACTTCTCCTGCTCGACCTCCTCCGGATCGAACAGGGGATTGGCCAGCACGTCGCCGGCTATCTCCATGACGCGGCGCCAGTGCTTCCGATGCACGCCGAAGGTGACCCTGACGTATTCGGGGTAGGTCTGCCCCTCGACGATGCCGCCCAGGTCCTCCACCCGGCGCACGATGTCGTTGAACGTCGGGAAGCTCCGGGATCCCTGGATGAGCATGTGCTCGACGAAGTGCGTCAGGCCCGTCTCGTCCGGCCGCTCGAACCGGGGCCCGGCGTGGACGCAGGTCGAGCAGACGAACGAGTGCAGCGCGGGGTTCTGCACGGCGACCACGCGCAGTCCGTTGGGCAGCACCTCCCGGCGGTATCCTGCCAGCATATGTCCCTCCATGATGGTAGCCGAGTTGCAGCCGCCCGGGGCGCAGCGGGCCGGCACGTATCACACGGAACGTCCGATGGCTCCCGCCAGACCGCGCAGGGAATCCATCAGCCCGGCGAACTGCTCCGGGCGCAGTTGCTGTGCCGGGTCGCAAAGCGCACGGTCGGGGTCAGGATGGACCTCGACCAGCAGGCCGTCCGCGCCCGCCGCCAGCGCGCCCCGGCTGACCGGGGACACGAGATCGCGCCGGCCGCTGGCGTGCGACGGGTCACAGATGATGGGCAGGTGCGAAAGACTCCGCACGATGGGGATCACCGCCAGGTCCTGGGTGAACCGCACCGAGGGTTCGAACGTGCGCACGCCACGCTCGCACAGGATGATGTTCAGGTTGCCCACGCTGGCTACGTACTCGGCCGCCTTCATCCACTCTTCGACGGTCGAGGAGAACCCGCGCTTCAGCACCACGGGCATGCCCGTGCGGCCGGCCTCCGTGAGCAAGTCGAAGTTCTGCATGTTGCGCGCGCCTATCTGGATGGCATCGGCGTAACGGGCCACGCCCTCGACGTGTTCGGGCGAACGGGCCTCGCTGACGACCGGCAGGCCGAACTCCTCCCGCGCCGCTGCCAGCAGCCGCAGCCCCTCCTCGCCCAGCCCCTGGAAATCGTAGGGCGACGTGCGGGGCTTGTAGGCGCCGCCACGCAGCAGCCGGGCACCAGCGTCGCGCACCGCCCGGGCCGCCGTCATGAGCTGCTCCTCGCTCTCCACCGCGCAGGGGCCGGCTATCACGGTGAACGTGCCCGGTCCGATGGGCACGCCGCTCACCTCGACTGTGCTGGGTTCCGGCTCTGCCTCCAGGCTGACCAGCTTATAGGGCTTCAGAACCGGCACGACCCGGTCAACGAAGGGAAGGCCCTCGAACATCTCCATCAGCCGGGGCCGCATCTCCGGCGACGTACCGATGGCGCCGATGATGGTACGCTCCTCGCCGCGGGAGACGTGCGCCCCGAAGCCGGCCTCCTCGATGGTGGAGACGATGCGCTCGACGTGGGCTTCATCGGCGCCGCTGCGCAGTATGACGATCATGGCGTGCAGCTCCGGAGATGTGGACGTATGCGGCCGGTGCCGGCCCGTGGACTCGCCCCAGGGGATGGTATAGAATGGGCCGCCGTCCGTCAAGTAGAGCGCCCTCCACGGCGTTGC
>JAWOCH010000209.1:0-4827 GCA_046483865.1 Candidatus Brocadiia bacterium
CGGGCAGGTCGAACGTCTCGAGCCGAAGGTCTTCCTTGCCGTATATCCTCAGCGCCGTAGTCCGCACGGGCTTCCTCCGCTGTCGTGGTCGTTCCACAACGGGATGACGATTATACAGGCTTCGACGGCGGGGGCGAAGGGGGGAGGTCCGGCTCCAGGGTCATTCAAAAGTCGTCAGCAGCGCACGTTCCCCCGGCCCAGAACCCGCACAGTGTGTAGCCCAGCCGCCCTCGGCTGGGGGCAGAAGACGGATCACGGCCGAGGGCGACCGTGCCACATAGGCCAGGTCCCTTCTCGGGCAGCAACTCGCCAGTTCAGGTCGGTTCAGTCAGAGAATTGAATGACCCTGGTCCGGCTCGGGTTCCTCCTCCAGACGGAAGGTCAGTTCGGTGTGGCCCACGCGGATGACGTCGCCGGGATAGAGCATGCAGTTGCTGACGGGGCGGCCGTTGTGGAGGGTGCCGTTGTGGCTGCCGCAGTCCCGCAGCCACCAGTAGCGCCCGTCGTGCTCGACGCGGCAGTGGCGTCGGCTGACGGTCTCATCCCCCAGGGCCAGTTCGCAACTCTCGTCGCGTCCGATGGTCACGGACTCGCTGTTTGACAGGGGGCGGCGGGCACCGGCATCCGGCCCGTCGGTGATCTCAAGGTATGCGTTCATCTACGGAGCGATTCGCTGACAGGGCGCGGGTCAGTCCACCGGGTCGCCGGCGGCCGCTTCGAGCGCTTCGAGCATCTCCTGGGGCGTGCTGTAGCGCTCGTAGTCGGCCAGTGACTTCAGGATGACGTCGCAGACCGCCTTGGGGATGGCGGGGTTGACGGCGTCGGGGGGTTCGAAGCGGCGGTCGAAGGCGCTGGAAGCCTTGTCGGCGGGCAGGTGCCGGCCGAAGGGCGCCTCTCCGCAGAGCAGGTAGTAGAGGGTCGCGCCCGCACCGAACACGTCGGTCTTTTGGTCCGCCACGACCGGGTAGGCGATCAGCTCCGGGGCGGCGAACTCCGGATCCACCCGCACGCTGCCGTCCATCACGCGGGTGACCTGCGCCTCCTGGCGGCCGGTCAGGGGCTTGACCAGTTCAAAGTCGGTCAGCTTCACCTTCAGCCCCTCGGCGATGATCACGTTCTCCGGCCGGACGGCGCGGAAAACCAGGTCGTTCTCGTAGGCGTGCTGGAGGGCGGACAGCATCTGTCTCATGATTTTCACGGCGGTGTCCAACTGCAGGGGCCCGCCCTTCTGCTCGATGATCTCGCGCAGGTTCCGCCCGGGCACGTACTCCATGGCCACGTAGAACCACTCGTCTTCCCGGCCGCCTTTCAGCACGCGCACGAAGTTGGGGTGGCGCAGGGAGGCGCTGTTCTTGGCGCCCCGGATGAAGCGGTTCTTGTCCTCGATGCTTACTTCATCGAGCGGCTTGAGCATCTTGACCGCCGCCGGGCGGCCTGTCTTCACGTCTTTGGCCCGGAAGATGACCGACGTCTCGCCGTTGAAGAAGATCTCCCCCAGTTCGTAGCCGGCCAGCTCCTCGCCCTCCAGGGCGGCAACCGCCTCGTATGCCTCGCGCTGCTTATCGGAGGTGCCGAGCTTGTTCAACTCCGGCATGGGAGCCGGTTCCAGGCCAGGGAACACAACCCGCAACTGGTGGCCTCCGACCGTGATAGTGTCCCCGTCCTCCAGTTCGAGCTTGCCCTCGATAAGCTCTCCGTTGACGCGAGTTCCGTTCTTGCTGCCCATGTCCTCGACATAGAGGTGGCCGTCTTCGTAGCTGAACTGGCAGTGTCGGCGGGAGAGCTGGGGGTCGGAGATCTGCATCTGGCAGAAGCCCCCGCGTCCCAGCCAGACGGCTTCTTCCTCCTCGACGGACGGCACTTCGTACTCGAAGTTCGCCTGTCTGCCCACTTCCACGCGGAGGTGCGGGTTCATAGGCGGCCCTTCCTCCTGCTGCAGAGCCCGAGACGGGCTTCAGTCGCCGGAGCGCTGCTGCTGGCGAGCAATACGCACGCCCCTGCGCAATTCCTTCATCACGTCCGCCATAGACTTATAACGTAACTCCCGCTCCTTTGCAACGCATTTCTGCACCACCTGCTCCAGCTCCACGGGCAGTTCCGGGGCCACCTTCCGCAACGGCAGGGGCTGCACGTTCAGATGCGTCAACATCCGCCGTGTGGCATCATCCCTGCGCGGGAAAGGCCGCCGGAAAGTGAGCACCTCGAACACGGAGACGCCGAAAGCGTAGATGTCGGTGCGCACGTCCACCTGCTGGTTGCGCACCTGCTCGGGGGCCATGTAGCTGGCTGTACCGGCGCGCGTGACGACGGCCCGATCCCGGGCGGTGGCGGGAATGGTCAGCCCGAAGTCAATGATCTTCGGGCGGCCCTCCCTGGGGTAGAGCACGTTCTTGGGGCAGAAATCACGGTGGATCAAGCCTTGCTCGTGGATGTGGCGCAGTCCGTCGCCGATCTGCAGGCAGACGTCGAAGCGGGTCTGCTCCAGCCGCCGCGCCTCCACGACGATCAGAGACTCGAGGTTCGGACCGTCCACGAACTCCATCGCGATGTAGTAGTCCCCCTTGGGCCCCCGGCCATAGTCGAACGTGTTGATCACGTTGGGGTGATCGAGCTGGAGGGCGATCTGGCCCTCCTCGGCCTCGAACAGGCGGCGGAAGCGGTTCTGCGTCTCGACCGACTCGGGGGTGAGGACCTTCAGGGCGCACAGCTCGCCGGTTTCGGGGTGGCGGGCCTTGTAGATGCGGCTCATACCGCCGCGGGCGATCTCTTCGATCAGCTCATACCCGCCGTAGCGCCCCCTGCCTCGGGAGAAGATGAAGTCCAGGAACCTGGCCATGTGCCCTCGGCGGCGTCAGGAGCCGTGTTTAGCGCCCGCCCGGGCGGCGTGCCCGGTTTCCACTACCCCCTGGAGGTCAGGGTCAGATACATCCTGGTGGAGCCGACGCGCACCGTGTCGCCCGTGGTCACCTCCGCCGCCTCGATGCGCTCACCATTGACGAAGGTCCCGTTTGTGCTGCCCAGATCCTCGATGCGTATCACGCTGCCTTCGCGGGCGAGTGTGCAGTGCTGCCGGGAGATGGCGGGATCGAGCAGCGCCACGTCGGCGTAGTCAGGGTCGCGGCCGATGGTCAACTGCTCGGAGTCGTGGATGACGAAGAAGCGGCCGCCCCGGCGGCTCTCCCAGTAGAAGAACGGTGTGAAGGCAGCCGCCGTGGGGTCCCCCATGAACTCCAGGTCGCTCAGGTCACCCAGGCTCGGCATCTCGATCTCTTCGTACTCAGGTTCGGCAGCTCTGGCGACGGCGGCGGTCTCGGCGGTCGCCTGCTCTCCCAATTCGGGCCCCGCGCCCGCCGTGGCGAAAGGACGACGCAACAGCATCGCGCTCGCAAGCTCCACGACCACCTGGCCGGGGCTGTCGAACCCGCCGGGGGTCAGCAGCCGTCGGATCACCTCCTGGGTCTGTCTGCTGGCCGCTTCCTCCTGCGCTGCCAGCCCCGCAAACGCCTCCTTCATCAGCACCGTGCGGTAGTCGTCCAGATCGGCATTACCCCGCTCCGGCACGTCCACTCCCAGCATGCGCATGGTAAGCACGCCCAGTGAGGTTAAGTCCTCCTCCAGCATCTGCTCGTCTCCGCCCTCGCTCCTGGCCCGCAGCAAGTCTTCCGCTGTGACCCACTCCTCCTCCTCGACCTCCCCTGCATCTTCCTGCGAGGGCGTGGAGAACTGGCCGAGTGTGTCGGGCTGCTCCAGGAGGGCCTTGACCGCGAAGTCACTGAGCTTGATCTTCTCATTGGAGACGACGAAGACGTTATCGGCGTTCAGGGCGCCGTGGAAGTAGCCCATATCACGCGCTTTGTCGAGGGCCTGGGCGGCCTGGCGGACGAACAGCACGATCTGCTCCTCCTGGAGGGCGCCTTCCTCGGCCAGCTTCTGTTCCAGAGTGGGACATTCCATCAGCTCCATGGCCACGTACAGGCGGCCCTCCTCTTCACCTGCCTCGTAGACCTTGACGATCGAGGGGTGAGCGACCCGCTTCAGTCCCTCCAGAGCGTCCCTGAACTGCTCACGGTGTGGTTCGCCCTCGGCGAGCGCTTCCTCGTTGAAGACCCTCAGGGCGCACTGGCGGTCATCCTCCCTGGCCGCGTAGACCACGCTGTGGGTGCCCGCCCCCAGCTCTTCCCGCACCACGAATCGGCCCAGTTGCTCCATCGTCGCCTCCCGCTCGGAATCGCCGGCATCGGTGACAGATTTCGGCAGAGTGCCTACATATTAGCCGTTCTTCCCGTCAAGTCAACCGCCATTGTGCGCCGAGGGCGGTCACGCGCCCGCCCAGACGCGCCACAGAAGCGCAGCCAGTCCCATCAGGTAGAACTCGCCCTCCACCACCAGTTCGGCCGTGTCTTCCTCCATACGATAGCGCCCCACCGCGGCAAAGCACGCCAGCGCATAGGCCATGCCCAGCAGCAGGGGATAGGACAGGCTGGTCGTCCACCCCAGCAGGCCCCCCGCCAGCAGCAGCGCCCCCTGCAGCGCCACCAGCAACAACAGCAACAGGCTGCCCGTGCGCGCCCCCAACAGCCGCACCAGCGCCTCCCGTCCCACAAGCTGATCGGCCTCCACGTCGCGCAGGTCCATCGCCAGCGTGCGCTGAAACGCCATCAGGAAAGCCGCCCCAAAGGCCAGCACAGCGGCCCGCAGAGGACCGTCCGCTACCAGAGCCGGAACCCCGGCGGCCAACGCGCCCCACGCAAGCCCAACGAATACCTCCTTGGAGGCGGGCAGCTTCTCCAGGCTGCGCAGCCGCAGCCGGCCCGCCACCGGCGGCGG
>JAWOCH010000252.1:0-3046 GCA_046483865.1 Candidatus Brocadiia bacterium
CCAACGCCATGGTCGCCGGGCTGGACGGGGAGCGCACGGAGCTGCTGCTGCGCTACGTGTCCGAGCGGACGCTGAGCGAGGAGCTGGCCGAGTTCGTCCACCGGGTCGCCGAGCGCCACCCGCGCTATCTGCGTGTCAAGGAGCTGTTCGAGACCGTCGAGGCATACCGCCGCATCGGACAGGACATCTACGAGAGGTGGCGCGACGGGCTGGTCGAGCGCATCTACGAGCTGTGCGCCGGACACGGCCTGCTGGGGTTGCTGCTGGCGTACCGATTTCCGAAGCTGTCGGTCCTCTCGGTGGACGCCGAGAGGCGGCCGGCGTTCGGCCACTACGTGGACGTGGCGCGGGAACTTGAACTCGGTCTGGACAACGTCCGCTACGTCCAGGCCGAACTGGAGGACGTGACCATCCGGCCCGGAAGCTACGTCATCTGCATCCACGCATGCAACGAGGCCACGAAGGTGGCGTTGAGCAAGGCCGTCGAGGCGGGCGCCTGCTGGGCCGCCATGCCGTGCTGCATCCGCGACGGCATATACTTCCAGCGCATCAAGCACTGCGACGATCGCGTGCGCTACGCGACGGCGGTCGGCGTGATAGCCGGCCAGTTCGGCGCGCACAAGGTGACCGCCATTGACGAGCGCATCACCAACCGCAACCTGATCATCCTGGGGCGGGGCAGGGCGCCGGGCGAGAGGGGAGCCGACGATGAATGAGGGCCGGGCGACTCGCGTGACCGTCGTGCGCCACGGGGAGACGGTCTGGAACGTTCAGGGCAAGCAGCAGGGGCACCTGGACAGTGACCTGACCGCCCTGGGCGTCCGACAGGCGGGGGCCGCCGCCGATGCGCTGGCGGGGGAGGGCTTCGATGCGTTCTACAGTAGCGACCTGGAACGCGCCATGCAGACGGCCCGCATCATCGCCGAGCGGCTGGACATGGAAGTGCGCCCGGAGGCCGGCCTGCGCGAGCGGCATCTGGGCATCCTCCAGGGGCTGACCATGGCGCAGTTCGAGGAGGAGCAGCCCGAACACTACGCCCGGTTCCGCAGCCGGGAGCCCGACTACGTCATCCCGGAGGGAGAGAGCATCCGGCAGCGCTACGAGCGCTCGGTGCAGGCGGCCGAGGCCATCGCACGGCGTCACCCCGGCCGGCGCGTGCTGGTGGTCACGCACGGAGGCGTGCTGGCCAGTTTCTTCCGCCACGCGCTGGGGCTGAGCCTGACCGAACCGCGCCGGTTTTCGCTCTACAATGCGGCCATCAATCGCTTCTCCGTCGCCGACGGTCAGTGGAGGCTGGAGTCCTGGGGCCTGACCGAGCATCTGCGCGGTCTGGGGACCATTGACGACTGGTGAGGTCTTCCGGGCCGGAGCGTGTCGCGCTTGAAGCGGAACCGCCACACGTTACCATGTGCGCTCCTCTGCGCGAAGAGCGTTGCTGCTAACGGGAAAGGGAATCTGAACATGGACGAAGTACGCGTAGGCATCGTGGGCATGGGCATCGGACGGGCCAACGGACGCGGGTTCCAGGCCGCCGACCGGGGACGCGTGGTCGCCCTGTGCGACCTGAAAGAGGACCGGATGGAGGAGTTCGCCGAGGAGCTGGACGACGATGTCCTCCAGTTCACCGACTACGCCGAGATGTGCCGCTGCGACGAGGTGGACGCCGTCTTCGTCGGCACTCCGAACCAGCTCCACGTGCCCGTCGCGCTGGAGGCGGTGCGCAACGGGAAGCACGTGCTGGTGACCAAGCCGCTTTCGGATTCCCTGGACGCGGCCCGCGAGCTGGTGGAGGCCGCGGAGGCGGCCGACGTGGTGGGCATGATGTCGCTGTCGCTTCGGTTCAGCGGCGGCGTGCAGCATCTGGGACGCCTGGCGAAGGAGGGCGAGTTCGGGGAGCTGTACTACGGCCGCGCCCGCAGCATCCGCCGCAGCGGCATACCGGACTGGAGCGCCGGTTTCGTGGAGGAGGGCGGCGGCGCGTTTCGGGACATGGGGGTGCACGTGCTCGACTCGGCGTGGTGGATCATGGGGCGGCCCCTGCCGGTGAGTGTGGCCGGAGTGGCCGGCGCGAAGTTCGGCCCGCGCGGGCAGGGCTACTGGGACTACCGGCATCCGCCCGAGGAGTTCTACAGCCGGTTCGCCGCCGACGACTACGGCGGCGGCCTGATCAGGTTCGAGAACGAGGCGGGCCTGCAGACGGAGAGCTTCTGGGCCAGCCACATGGACCAGCCGCACGGCCTGCAGATCGAGCTGTTCGGCACGGAGGCGGGCGCCAGGCTGAGCCCGCTGACCCTCTACCGGACCAGACACGGCGCCCCGGAGGACGTCAGGGTAAGTGTGCCGGACGGTCCCGGCCCGTGGCAGGCCATCGCCGAGCACTTCATCGCCTGCATCCTGGACGGGGCGGAGTGCCAGGCGCCCCTGCGCGACGGCATGTTGGTGCAGCAGATGCTGGAGGCACTGCTGGAGAGCGGCGAAACGGGCCGCGAGGTGCGGCTGGACTGACTGCCGCCGGTTTGTGCGCCACGGTGCGACGGGGTATACTGCGCGGGAATGGGGGCACTGGGGGAGATCCACCATGAACGCCGAGGCGCGTTACGAGCCGGAAGGCTGCATCATCGTCATATTCGGAGCCAGCGGCGACCTGACGGGTCGCAAGCTCGCGCCCGCCGTCTACAACCTGGCCAGGGAGGATTTGCTGCCTCCGAACACTGTCCTGGTCGGCTATGGGCGGACAGAGATGTCAGACGAGCAGTTCCGCGAGCGACTGGAGCAGGACGTGGGGCGCCACAGCCGGGTGCAGCCGCTGGAGGAGGAAGTCTGGCGGGAGCTGGCGGGGCGGATCTTCTATCAGCAGGGCGCCTATGCCGAACGCGAAGACCATGCCGCTCTGAAGCAGCGGTTGGAGGAACTGGACGAGGAACACGGCACGGCGGGGAATCGCACCTTCTACCTGGCCGTGCCCCCGGAGGTGGTCGAGCCCATACTGGACAACCTGTCCGCCGTGGGCGCCCTGCGCCGGCAGGCATCCTGCCCGGAAGGCCAC
>JAWOCH010000285.1:0-6875 GCA_046483865.1 Candidatus Brocadiia bacterium
AAGAAGAACCACACGCTCAGCGCCACGTCCGCAGGCACCAGAAAACCTATGCCAACGGCGATGGGGAAGATGTTGGCGGAGTGAATCTCCGTATTCCCCAATGGGGGGCCCCACAGCACGGCGTTGATGGGCAGGGAGGGCAGCCAGCCGGTCTCCTTGCCGAAGATGACCGGCCCCGCACGGATGAGGGCGAACAGCAACGTGACCACCACGCCGACCAGGAAGGTCCGGTCCCGGCGTGCTGTACGACGCGGGGCGAGACCACGCCTCCGGGCTGGGGAGACGTGTATGCCACAGGTCGAGCGCGTGCCGTAGACGGCGCAGACAGCACAAGGCTGCTCGAAGCTGCAGACGCTTGCCAGGGGGGCTTGTTTGCATGTCCTGCGTCGCTCCAGTCAGAAAGCACCTATCGGCTTGTGAGGGGACCTCCCGGGCACCTCCCGGCCGGCGTGTTCGGGATAGACGCAGGCTGGCGCCTTGATGTAATACAACAAACACTAACGGGCTGGCTCCATGGTGTCAAGATGAGGCGCAGGGGGGTGTCCTCCAGTCTTCAGGGCGTCGCCTGTGGCGAAGTCGCCGCGCAGGCTGCGCACGCATCGGGGCCAGGGGCTTTTGCCTGCTGGGGTGCCCAAACAGGGTCCAGGACAGGAGAAGCGACGAAGATGCGACCCGGCGTGGAGGCATGCACTCCGCTGCGTCCCGTGTCGTCACGCTCCTCACATCCGGTCTATCCCCGAACGCGGCACTGGCACTGAGCTACGGCACGTGGAGGCGCAGACCGAGGGCAAGCGTCGAGCCTGAAGGCGAGGCGGGAGTGGTCAGCCGGAGCCGCACAGCGGCGTCCGACCTGGCGCCGGGCGGAGTTTGCAGGTTCGTGACGGCGCAACCCGGACGCCCCGCCCCTGCGGGGCGCAGAACGCAACCGACATGTGGAGCGTCAAGAAGGCCAGCCCGCAGAAGATGGTCCACCTGACCGAGCCACCAGCGCGTTGTCTGCGCGCCGGAGCAAGGGCGCTACGGCGTCCTGCGAAGGCCGGGCATCGCCTGCGAACAGACGGGCCGACGGGCGTTCCTGACGGAGGTGGATACCCTCTACTGCCCTTCGACCTTGCTCAGGGCGGTCAGTTTGCCGTATGGCGACTCGAGCCGCGACGTCATCGTGGAGCGGTGGGAGCAGTTCACGGGCGAAGAAGCCGACCGGAGCGATGCAGAAGTGGAGGCGATTGCTGCCGAGGGGTGAGAAGCCGCTCGAGGTTGCTCACGGCCCTGAGTCTGTCGAAGGGTTGCTCAAGTGCTCGGAGGCCTGATGATGCGGCGCTTCTACGGGACGGTTACAATACGTCTCGAGGCCGGCAAGGTTACGCACGTCGAGACGAAGACTCGGCGCTCGTGGCAGTACGATGAGCTTCCGGACGCTACTGGATGGCCCGCAGATATCCCTAATGGCAAGTGATCATGACACTCCGGTTGCCCCACAAACAGCGCCTCCCCCATCATGAACCGGCGCGCGCGGCTCGGGAAGGCCCGCACGTCGGGCACGGGGCCGCGGGAACGAAGCTTCGGGGCACACGAGATGCAGGAGACTCATTGTGTCTCGTCACCGTCTGGCAAGTTGCGCGAGGGTGACTTCCTGACGAGGATCAGCATGAATGACCAGCAGCGACTTCAGCGCGCTATCAACGAAAAGGTAACGGCTCACATCCCCGGGAGCGCATGGAAAAGCGCCACCGCAATCGTCATTGCACAGAAGAACGCGGTACACCAGTTCGGCACCGCGATTCTGTTCTCAGTGGGCGATTACTCATTCGCCGTCACTGCGGGGCACGTAGTCAAGGAGGCGCAGAGACGCGGCAAGACACTCGCCCTTTCATCTGCAGCTGGCTCGTTTGTCGCTGTTCCTGGTCAATGGCTTGCCTCCTCCGAAGGCCAGTACAGGACGGACACGGATCCATTTGACATCGCGGTCCACAAGCTTCCACAGGACACGGTTGACAGGCTTAGCGGCAAAGCCTTTCTGCGCTTCGACGATATTGAGTTCGGTTCACAGCCTGCAACTGCTGTCTACACTCTGTTTGGCTTCCCAGCGGTGCTCACCAAGTCGAGCACCAGCGACGCAGATAAGCTGCTGCTGAGGCCTTTCCAGTACACCACGTTCGCCTACGACCGGGAGACAGATGGTCTCGCGGAATACCAAGAGCGCTTTCATCTGCTCCTCGACGCCCAGCTAGGACATAGCTCAGCGGGTGACGGTTCGCCAGCGCAGTTCCGGGACAGGCAAGGCAACCATGTTCCATTCCCCAAGGGTCTCGGTGGCATCAGCGGGTGCAGTGTTTGGCGAATCGGCGACCTCAACACCGCGATCGACGACTGGGGCAGGGAACGTGCGCGGAATGTCGCGGTGCAAACGAGTGTCTACCATGGTAGCCAAGCGATCAAGGCCACGCGATGGATCGCAGTGCGCACTCTACTGCATGAGGCGTTCCCAGAGGTCCGCCCGTCCATGAGGCTATGGCGCCCGCGCTAACCTTCGCAGAATGCAGTCGAACAAGACACTTACCGCCGGCGTCGGTTATCCTCGGACTCCTGCGGAATCGTTCGCTGTGCCTACGGTCCGCGGTTGGTTCAGGGCTCTGGGCGTCCGGCCACGAAGTGGATGGATCTGGGCGGTTGGGATGGCATTGACGACTCAAGCCTGACGGCGTAAGCCGGCAGGTGTTAGATGGTCAAGCCCGATGGTGCGGAGACATCGTCTTCGTGCGTCGGGCTTCTCTTTGACAGGAGTCGAAGAGAAGGCCCCGACCGAGGCGGCAAGGGCTCCCATCCTTCAAAGCTGCGCTGCTACGGAGGACAAGCCGGGAGCGGAATGATGCCACGCAGCCAGCCCTTCGACAGGCTCAGGGCGGTGAGCGGAGTCGAAGCGCGCGAACCCGGCTTGTGACCGGCGCGAGCCCCTTCAGGGATGCGACGCCGGAGACGCGCACAACAGCCCCCGCCCCACCTTGCGGGAGCGGGACTCATCGCCCTTCTTCTGTATGTCGCGCAGGATAGCCGAGTAGATGGTGGCTTGAGGCATCCTGCCCTCCGAGTGCCACCCTCCGGCTGGAAGGCGTGTTCAACGGGAAAGGGCTCCGTGGCAAGGGTCTGGTGACGGCTGTAGGCGATCCAGGGCGCCTCTCCATTCTTGGGCGCATAGCAACTCTGCACCGCCTCTTCGCCAAACACCTGACGGCAGAGTACCGCATCCGAACCGAGGGACGCGGTCGGACCGTCGACGAGTGGAAGCTTCCCGCCCACAAGCCCGACAACCACTGGTTCGACTGCGTGGTGGGCTGCGCCGCGGCCGCCTCCATCCACGGAGTGGAGCGCGTGGCAGCGGCCGTGCAGCCGAACACCAACCGGACCCGCCTGAGATGGTCTGCGCCGGAGAGACAGAAGCTGCGCGGCGGCAGCGCGTAGACAATCTTACGCTTTTGTTTGATTCACGCGAACAAACGCCGTAGAATAGCTGAGCGCAGAAAGACTTGTGTGTTTGTTCGACGGAAACGAACAATGTCCGAAGCAAATAGCACATATGGAGGCGTTGGCATCGAGCTCGTGCGGCGACTCTCGGCCGAAGGGGAGCGCGTCTTCACCACCGCGCGGGCCAGGGAACTGGCAGCCGACATCGGCATCTCGGAAAGCTACTTCCGTCAGGTTCTCCACCACCTTGCCCGCTCCGGCTGGCTGGTCAGGCTCCGCAAGGGACTCTACGGCATCTCGCCAACCGTGCCGGGCGTCACCCCGGCCCATGAGTTCGAGATCGCCATGCACCTGGTGGATCCCGCGGCAATCAGCCACTGGTCGGCCCTGAACTACCACGGGCTGACGGACCAGGTCCCCGGCCGCGTATTCGTTCTCACGACGGCGGATGCTTCTGCGCCCAGGGAGCGCGGCGATAGGTCCCACGGCACGGAAGATGGGTATGTGGCCGGGGAGGTGACCTATCGTTTCATCCAGGTGAAGCGAGAGAGATTCTTCGGGACGGAGAAGGTCTGGGTTGCTGACGCACGGGTGACGATCACCGATCTGGAACGCACGCTCATCGACGGCCTGACCATGCCGCAGCACTGCGGCGACATTGCTGAAGTGCTCGCGGCGTTTGAGAACGCAGTTGACAGGCTGGATGTGGACCGAATCACAGATTACGCTCTTCGGCTCGACCAGGCCACGGCGAAGCGTTTGGGGTGGGTGCTTGAGCAGACAGGGATGGAACACGAGGCACTGGGGCGCCTTCTCGATCTGCCGATCAGCGGCTACCGGACGCTGGACTCCAGCGGGCCTCGGAGGGGGCCGTGCAACAGCAGATGGATGATCCAGGAGAATCTGCCGGGGAGGATTGAGCAGTGAAGCCGCTTCGCACACGACTGGAGGAGGCCCGCGCTCGTCTCGGCATCAGGTGGGAGACGCTCGAACGGGATTATGTGCTCTCCTGGATGTTAGCCGGCATAGCCCGCGTGAATGCGCTGAAGAATGCCGTCGTCTTCAAAGGCGGGACGGCGCTGAAGAAATGCTACTTCGGGCGGTACCGCTTCTCCGAAGACCTGGACTTCTCCGGTGTTGACGACGTGCCGACGGGAGACGACATGGAGGAGGCCGTGCTGGCAGCATGTGACATCGCTGGTCAGCTCCTCGATGTATACGCGCCGGTGGATTTCGAATGCGAGCGCTACACGGAGCAGGAGCCACACCCCGCCGGGCAAGAGGCATTCACCATCCGGGCCGCCCTTCCGTGGCACCGTAGTCCGCATGTGCGGGTGATGGTCGAGGTCTCGGTCGATGAACCTGTGCTGCGCCCTGCGCCGGAACGGGAGGTCCTTCACGACTATGGTGAACCGCTCGAAACGCAGGTCCGGGTCTATTCGTTGGAGGAGATTATCGCCGAGAAGCTACGGGCGATCCTCCAGCACGTTGAGAAGCTACGCGAACGGGGGTGGAGTCGCTCCCGGGCCAGGGACTTCTACGATCTGTGGCGGGTGCTGAATACATACCGGGACGCGTTGGAACTCTCCGGTTTTGAGACCCTCCTGCGACGCAAATGCGAGGTGCGGAACGTCACATTCGATTGTGCCAGCGATTTCTTCCACGAACCGATGCTCAGACAGGTGAAGAGAACCTGGAAACAGTGGCTCGGGCCCCTGGTTGCGGACTTGCCTGCCTTCGATACTGTGATCGGGCAGGTCCGTTCTGAACTGCCAGAACTACTCGCTCAACCAGGATAAGGCTGCGCTCAGGATCGCAGCGATTATCCTTATCACTCCTCTTGCGACGGGGACAGGATCGCGCACGGTAGCATTGGGTGTGCATCCTCCTGCCGAAGGTAACTGGGGTATGATAGCTACTTGGCAATGATGAGCTTGCGAAACACAACGGAGGCCGACGAACCCGCGATCCGGCAAGTTCACCGTGCAGCATTCGGTCCGCGGGAGGGCCGAACGATAGCCGATCTCACGGTCGCGCTGCTCCATGACCCGACAGCCTTGCCCGCCATATCTCTTCTGGCCTGCGCTGAATCAACTCCGGTCGGTCACGTGCTTTTCACGCGTGTGCGCATCTCGGGGCCGGACGAATCCCCAGTGGCCCACATCCTCGCACCGCTGGCCGTCGTACCCGAGCGCCAGCGTCAGGGCATGGGCACACAACTCGTGCGCAGGGGCTTGACCGTCCTGGCGCAATCAGAATGTAGACTCGTCTTTGTTCTTGGCCACCCAGAGTACTACCCACGCTTCGGGTTCCAACCAGCAGGCCAGCTCGGGTTCTCAGCGCCGTACCCGATCCCCAAGGAGAACGCCGATGCATGGATGGTTCTCGAGCTTCACCAAGGGACGATCAGGACAGTCGCTGGCACGGTTTCGTGTGCGGACTCTCTGAACGAACCACAGTACTGGATCGAATGACACGGCGGCACCGCAGTCAATACGCTGTCGCCGCTCTTCTGTACCCATGGACTGCTTGCGAAGAAGGAACTCTGCTACGCCCTTGCGACACAGAGTGGGTCGCGTACGATAGAGTGAAAGGACGACCCGAGCGACAGTTCAGCGGCTGGCTACCATCGGGCTGGTAAGCCATTGAAGGGCCGCTGGTGCGAGCGCACCCTCGTATCGGAGGCTCTTTCTGTTTGGCGATTCGCCCGCGAACGGCAGGCTGGAGCCTGTAGGCACGGCAACGGCAGACGCCACAGCGCGGAAAACGCCTCCGGTCTCCAGCCTGCAGCCTACGGACTGCAGCGAAGTCGCCATGGCCGATGACGTGAAGCACGCCACAGAGAAGAACGCCCAGGGACCCGTCCGGGCAAAGGGCGATCCCACTCCGCCGAGGCTTCGAGCGACAGGCGTGGGCGAGGTCCAGCAGCACAGACTCAAGGACCAGGTCGCCGCCGACCGCTACCTGGCCTCGAAGGAGAGCGGTGACAAGCCCACCAAGTCGCTGCGGTTCACGCGGTCAAACGGCACTTCTCGGTGATAGGTCGATGGGGCGGGCGGGAAGCGGCTGTTCGTGTCCCCGGCTGTGCAACTGGGACTGGAGGTAGGCGAGGAGGTCTTCCTGGCGGGGTTGGCCGAAGACGAGGCGATAGGTGGCGACGGCGCTCTTCAGCCGCTCGTAACGTTCTACGTCTTTGCTCAGCGGGTAAGCCGGGACGTGGCGCGTAATCTTGTGCTGCGCGTCCGGCACGACCCAGTAGGGAACCAGTTCGCTGTGCCCGGCTTCCGCGAAGTCGGCCCGCGCCTGCTGGAACAGGTCCGCCCAGGGGTCCGAGGATGCCCTGGGTCCCTGCGTTAGGGCAGCCAGCCCGTAGCGGTGCGCAAGGCTGTGGCGGATGGCGTGTCCTTTGTATC
>JAWOCH010000343.1:0-6463 GCA_046483865.1 Candidatus Brocadiia bacterium
ACTGCGCCGTCTCCGCCCCGGGCAGCGGCTCTTCGGAGGCGGTCACGACGCATCGGAATCCAGTGTAGCGGTCGGCCTCGGCCGGATGGGCCGGATAGCGACTGGCGCAGCGCGTGGGTATGGGGGCCAGCTCCTCCTGTCGCCACGATCCGCCCCGGCGCACAACTGCCTGTTCGGAGGCCGCGGGCATCTCCAGCGGGTTGTCGGCATAGGGTTCGAACTCGCCGGTGGTCCATTCCATCGCGTTGCCGATCATGTCCAGGCAGCCGTAGGGGCTGTCCCATGCCTCGTGAGAGCCGACAGCTACGGGTCCGGCCCTCTCCGGCTGCATGTGGCGGCACTGCTTCTCGCTGAAGCGATTGCCCCACGGGTACACGCGCCCGTCCACCCCGCGGGCGGCCTTCTCCCACTCGGCCTCTGTGGGCAGGCGGGCACGCCGCCAGTCGGCGTAGGCGCGGGCGTCCGAGAGTGAGATGCCGACCACTGGCAGTTTCTCCTTGCCAGGGGGGCATTGCTTGCTGGGCCAGGTGGAAGGCGGCGGATGTCCTGTCTCGGCCAGGAAGCGGGCGTAGTCCAGGTTGGTCACCTCCGTGCGGTCTATGAAGAACGCGCCGGTCTCCGCCTGGTGCAGGGGCAGCTCGGCGCTGAAACCGTAGGTCTCCGCCAGCAGTTCCACTTCGCTGCGCCCGCCGCCCAGGGGCAGCAGGTTGTTCACCTGCAGGAGTTGCTCGACGTCTTTCAGGTCCGTGCCCATCTGGAAGCTGCCCTCGGGCACATACACCATCCCCGCCGGGGGATCCTTCAGCCTTTTCAGCGTGCGCTCGGCTCTGCTGGCCCAGGGGCTGCCGACGAAGTCCTCCGAGAGCGCCAGAAGCGCTGTCTCACACTGCTCCGGCGAGTCGCTTCCCAGCGCGTGCAGCGCGGACCGGTACGACCACTGCGGCAGCAGTTGGGCCGCCTGCACAGCGGCCGGAAGCTCGGCAGGAGCCGTGCCTATGATCTTCTGAAGAAGGCCCAGGGCGTCGGCGAACTCGCGGCGTTTTCGGTGTTCCCGGGCCTTGCGCAGCATGTTGTCGGCGGCGGCCCGGCTGGCGCTGGGTTCCGCGCCTTCCTGACCCAGCTCGAGCCTGTCACGGATGGCCTCCACGGCGGCGGGAGTGTCCGGATAGCGAGACAGCAGCTCCGAGAAACGTGCGCTCGCGGCGTCTTCGTCCTCGTTCGCCCTGGCGGCGACGAACTGGCGGTGGATGATCTCCGCGTCCAGCTTGCGTGCCTTGCGGGCGGCTCCGTGCTCGGGGTAGGCCTCGATAAGCTGTTGGACGCGCTTCTGCGCATTCTGGACGCGGCCGGCAGCGATGTCTCTGGCAGCTTCCTGCAGGTAGATGTCCGGCAGGGCGGCACGCGCGCTTTCCGCCCAGGACGTGTCCGGGTAGTCACGGATCACGCCGAGAAGCATCTCCCGCGCCTTCGCGTGCAGGCCCGTACTCTTGAGGACGGATGCCTGGTTGACCAGCAGTTCCGGTTCCTTGCCGGCGAGCAGCTCTGCCTCCATGGTGCCCGGGTAGCGCCGGGCGATCTCCCTGTAGATGCGCAGTGCTTCGCTGTAGTCGCCCCGCCGCCGTGCGTTCTCGGCTGCCCCGGCCATGACGCCTGGAATCTTCGAGCGGGCGATCCCGGCGAACCGACTGTCCTCCGGCACAGCCTTGATCGCTTTCTGGTACTTCTCCAGCGCCTCTTCGTACTTGTCCTGATCTGCGAGCGTATCGGCCCATTCCAGGTAGACGTGTCCCATTCGCTCCCGCGCCTGCTCAGCCTGCGGAGTGGCGGGGAACCTGTCAGCCACTTCGTTGAAAGCGGCCACGCCCAGCTCATACTGCCCCCGGCCGCCGTATCGCTGCCAGTCCTCCTCGGCGCGGCTCAGCGCTCTTTGGGCGTCCCATTCGGGGGAACCGGGAGCGATGGCCGGAGGAACGGAAGGGCGCGGCTGGGGCGGCTCGGCCGCCTGCATCTGCGCTGGGCTGGTGCCGCCGGGTCTCTCCGTGTCGGCGGGTCCGCTTCCGCCGAACTGGTCGCCACGACCTATGTAGTAGCCGGCTACGGCCACGATGGCCGCCACCAGCAGGACTGCCACCACCAGATGGCCCGCCCGGATCCCGGCCGGCGACTGCTCTGCCTCAGGCTCGGGTTCGGCCAACTGGTAGTCGCGCGCGAAGGCGGAATCGGTCCCGTAGGGCACGTGCTCGACTCGCCCCGTGGTTATGCTCTGGCGACAGCGGTCCAGGTCGTCCACTACACGCTGGATCGTGCGGTAGCGGCTGGACGGTTCCTTCTCCAGCATGCGCTGCAGCACCTGGGCTATCTCGTGGGGAACCGCCTCGTTTGACTCATTCGCGGGAACAAGCGCCTTCTGGCAGTTGCTGAACAGGTAGCCCACGGCGTGCTCGCTGGGGAAGGGCTCACGACCGGTGAACAGCTCATAGGCGACCACGCCCAGGGCAAAGATATCGGCCTGCGGGCCGGGGGTTCCGCCCTGGATGACTTCCGGCGCCATATACTTCGGCGCGCCCACGCGATCGCCCACCCCGGTGGTGAATCCGTCGGCCGCACTGACCCCCAGGTCGAACAGGCTGAGCTTCACCAGCGGGCGGCCCAACCGGTCCTCGCTCAGGAAAACATCGCTGGGCTTCAACTGGCCGTGGTGCACGTTGCGCCGGTGGATTGCGCGGATGGCCTCCGCGAGCTGATGGACCACGTCGAGGGCTTCCTCGTGTTCCAGCGGAGCCCGCTTCAGCAGTTGACTCATCGTGTCGCCGGGCACGGTCTCGGCGGCGACGAAATGGGTCTCGCCCTCTCGGCCGGCCTCCCAGACCTCCAGCAGGTTCGGATGCTCGGCCAGCGACTGATGGTCCGCCCACTTGTCATAGAAGTAGCGACCGAAGGCCGGGCTCTGGCTCAGGACCGAAGAGATGACCTTCAGCAGCACCGGACGGTCGCTCTCGGTGTCGCGGGCGCGATAGAGCCGCCCGGCAGGCCCCTCCGCCAGGGTCTCCAACAGCTCGAAGCGGCCCAGCATCTGTTGTCCGCTCGTGTCGTCCATGTGCCAGGGGTGTTAGTGGCGATTCGCCCGCTGCCGTTCACAGCTTCGGCCCGCCATTGTATGGCAATGCCGCGCGTGAGACAAACGCCTTCGCCGTGGCAGCGCCCGGTGCGTGATTGACATATTCCCCTGCCTGTCCATAAGATGGAGCGCAGCCGCCAACCGGGGCCTACACATGCCGAAAGCAGACGAACTGGTGGAGCTGTTCCTGCACTATTGCGGTGCCGAGTGCGGGCTGAGCGCCAATACGCTGGCGGCGTATCGGACCGACCTGGAGGATCTTCTGGACTTCTTCGGATCCTCTGGTGCAGGCGACCTGGGCGCGCTGACGCCGACCGACCTGGTGCGCTACGTGGATGCCCGTCGGCAGGCCGGATTGACGCCGGGCACCATCCGGCGCCGGCTGGTGGCCATCCGGATGTTCTACCGCTTCCTGGTCGCCGAGGGCTACGTGGAGGCGGACCCGGCCGAGACTTTCCGCAGCCCCCGCGCCTGGCGCCGGGTCCCGGAGGTGCTGACGGTCAGCCAGGTCGAGCGCATCCTTCGTGCGCCCGACGAGGGCACTCTCTACGGCGTGCGGGACCGGGCGCTGCTGGAGATGCTTTACGCGACGGGCGCACGGGCCAGCGAGGTGAGTGGACTGGACGTGGGCGACGTGAACTCCCAGTACGGCTTCGTGCGCTGCTTCGGCAAGGGGCGCAAGGAACGGCTGGTGCCCGTCGGCCAGGCGGCACTGGACTCACTGCGCCGCTACCTGGAGGAGGGCCGACCGAAGCTGCTGCGCGACCGCCGGGAGACGGCCTTGTTCCTGAGCCGGGGCGGGCGCCGCCTGAGCCGCCAGGCCATCTGGCAGCGTGTGCGCAAGCACGCCCGGGCGTCCGGCATAGCGGACGTCCATCCCCACACGCTCCGGCACAGCTTTGCAACGCACCTGCTCAGCGGCGGCGCCGACCTGCGCTCCGTGCAGGTCATGCTCGGCCACGCCGACATTTCCACCACCGAGATCTACACCCACGTGGACCGCAGCCGCCTCCAGGCCGTGCATCGTCAATACCACCCCCGGGGCTGAGGGAGCAGCATGACCGTCCACACCACGCGCCTGCGCGTCCGCTACGCCGAGACGGACCAGATGGGCGTCGTCTACAACAGCCACTTTCTGGTCTACTTCGAGGTCGGCCGCACCGAGTACCTCCGCGCCCGGGGCAGGGCCTACGCCGACCTGGAGGCCGAGGGCGTCTACCTGGCCGTGGTCGAAGCCCACTGCCGCTACCTCGGCCCGGCCGGCTACGACGAGGAGCTGGAGATGCAGACGTGGGTGGACAGGCTCCGCCCGACCCGCATAGACTTCCGCCACCGCATCGGCCGGCTTGACGACGGCAGCGCGGTCGCCGAGGGGCACGTGGTGCTGGCCTGCGTGGATGGGCAGGGCCGCCCGCGCCGCCTGCCGGCGGACCTGACGGAGCTGATAGAGGTCTGCGACGGGCCGGGTTGAGCGGGGGGGGTTCTATCGGAGTCCGTCGTAGAGTTTCGTGGGCCTCTACTCGCTGATAGTGATCTGGTTTCCGCTTCCCGCGGAGGAGCTCAAACAGGCTCGTATCCGGCGGCCGTGTGACAGGAAGCCGCGCGCAACCTTCAGCGACATGCTGGCGGCGGCGCGGACGGACATCATGGCCGAGGCACTTCTGGGAGGCCCGGCTCTGCTCCCGGTCGGCGTAAACTCTGGACACTCAAAGCGTGCTCCCTCATGTTGCACCGCCATGCCAAGAGCCGCGCCACATAGGGTCGAAAGTCGAGGTTAGTCGTTGAGCCGGCAGCGTGGCCGGTCGCCGAACGTGCCAACACGGGTGCCCGGTAGCGTTCGCGACGGGATGGGTGAGCGGGCTGAAAGATGGGACCTCCTTCAGAGGCCCGACGGGTCGAACTCGACCGTGACGCCACGCTCCGTCTTCTTGTAGTAGATGATCTCGGCACCGATTTGCTCGGCGTGGTGGCGGGCTTTGTATGTGGCGGGTTTTATGGATACCGGCTCGCCACCGATGTAGCCGTCTATACCCCTGGACTCTTCGGGCGGCACGGACAACCTGTAGTCGGTCTCGAGTCTTTCCGCGATGGCCGCCATTATGGCCTCATGGAACCGGAGACCGAGGAAGGTCCTGACCAACACGAGGTCCTCGGCCCAGTCACGCACGGCTTCCTTGTCCAGTTCCGAGAGGGCATCCTTTATGCGCTGGACCATGTTCCATATGCGGTCGGTGGCCTCGGCTATCGCACCGGGCTTCTGGTGAGAATACCACTCCTTCCATTCCTCGAAGGTCCGGCCCGGGAACTCCTGTATGAGGTCGCTCATCTGACCGACCACGTGCGGACGTGTCCCCTGCGCCCACTGGTTGGCGATGTTGATGATGGTCCCCGTGTACTTCGGAAGCTCCGCTTCGTCTATGTCCAACAGCTCCGGCATCTGGCCGAACTTGATCTCGAACCGCACTGGTGACTCTCCTGGGCGGGGCTCTCGGTCAGTGACGTGCGGGCTGGTGGCTGGTACGGCTCTCGAAGACAACGTCGGCGGCGTCGGCGAACAGGTCGTCGGCAGCCAGCTTCTCTCGGATGGTTGCCTCGAAGTCCGGGTTGATTTCGTAACCCACAGAGTTCCGCCCCTCCAGGTCCGCTGCCAGGGCCGTGGTGCCGCTGCCGAGGAAGGGGTCCAGGACCGTCTCGCCGAAGAAGCTGTACATCTTGATGAGCCGGCGGGGCAGTTCGAGCGGGAACATGGCCACGTGGCCCTCCTGGCGCTCGGGCGGTATACGCCAGATGCCCCGGAACCACTCGCTGCGCTGCTCCCTGGTCAGCTTACTTCGTTTCTTCTGCTCAGGGGTCGGGCGCGGCCAGTCGCCCTGCTTGCGTAGAAGGATGATATACTCGTGCTCATAGGTCACATGACCATCCTTCGGATGATAGATCGAACCCATCCAGCATCCGCCGCCGGTGGTCTGGGTGGTCGAAATCTTCTCCCAGATGATGTTGCCCATGAAGTCGAAGCCGATGTCCCGCGCAAGGTGGATGATGTCGGCGGGGATGGGTTGGACGCGGTAGCGTCCGTGCTCGGAGGCACGCAGGTACTGGTCGCCGATGTTGAGGGCGGCCCGGCATCCGGGGCACAGGACCCGGTGGCACTCCGCAATCACCTGCTTCAGGTCGGCTATGTACTCCTCGTAGCTCTGGTCATAGCCGATCTGGCCTGGATGGCCATAGTCCTTGATGCACCAGTAGGGGGGCGACGTCACCACCAGGTGAACGGACTCGTCCTCCAGCTCTTGCATCCGGCGGCTGTCGGCGACGTACACGCGGTGGCTGGTCATCGGCTGTGGC
>JAWOCH010000217.1:0-3512 GCA_046483865.1 Candidatus Brocadiia bacterium
CGACGTAATGCCCGCGATCGGCACGCACTTCCCCATGGCCGAGCCCGAACTGCGCCGCATGTTCGGCACCAGCATCCCCCTGGACGCCTATAAGCAGCACCGCTGGCGGGAGGACCTGGTGCGCCTGGGGCAGGTGCCGGCGGAGTTCGTCCACCAGGCGTCCGAAGGCGTGCTGCAGGACGTGATGCCGGACTACGACATCCCCGTCGAGATCAACCGACGCCTGACCGAAGGCGGCTACACCGCCCTGCTGTCAGTCGGCCAGGTTGTGCCCCACGAGGTCGTCGGCATGGCCAACGGGTTCAAGAACGTGCTGGTCGGCACCGGCGGGCAGGAGACCATACACCGCACGCACTTCCTGGGCGCCGTATACGGCATGGAGCGCATGATGGGCAGGGCGGAAACCCCCGTCCGGGCCGTCCTCAACTACGCCCACGACCACTTCCTCTCGGACCTGGGCATCGTCTATATCCTGACCGTGGTGACGCCCGACGAGGAGGGCAGCCCCGTGCTGAAGGGACTCTATGTCGGCGATGACCACGAGACCTTCCTCCAGGCCGCCGAACTCAGCCGCCGGGTCAACGTTACGCTCCTCGACCAGCCGGTTGACCGCGTGGTGGCCTACCTGGATCCCGGCGAGTTCCGCAGCACCTGGCTCGGCAACAAGGCTGTCTACCGAACGCGCATGATGATAGCCGACGGGGGGGAGCTGACCGTGGTCGCCCCCGGGGTCGAGACGTTCGGCGAGGATCCGCAGATAGACCGCCTGATCCGCCGCTACGGCTATTGCGGCACGCCCGCCGTGCTGGAGGCCGTGTCGGAGGATGATGCGCTGTGCGCCAATCTGAGCGCCGCTGCGCACCTGATCCACGGCTCCTCCGAGGACCGCTTCAGCATCGTCTACGCCACCGATCCGGCCAGGTTGAGCCGGCAGGAGGTGGAAGCCGTGGGCTACCGCTGGCGCGACGTGGGGGACGTGTTCCGCGCGCACGACACGGTGGACCTGAAGCCCGGCCCGAACGAAGGCTTCTACTTCGTGCGCAACCCGGCGCTGGGCCTGTGGGCGGCACGGGACAGGTTCCCCGACTGAGCCGGCCTACCGCGCGTGCAGCACGTAATGAGCGTCCTGCCCCGCCACCTGCACGCCAAACCCCTCCAGGCGCCGCCCTATGCGCTCCCGCAGCGGACCCGCCACGGACCCACCAAACCCCACCCGGTAGACGGCCAGCTCGTGGCGGCCGTGTTCGCGCCGCATGTGATCGAACAGCGCCCCCCTGTCCTCGCGGCCCAGCGTGGCCTTCAGCTCCGCGCTCGTGGCCTCGATGTCGTACGTAGCTCTGAGCAGCGCACGCACCGCGCGGTCCGCGGCCGTTGCCTCTGCTCCGGCCCCGTCGAAGCCCACCTGCTGCCCCTGCGGGGGTGCGAAACCGCGCGCCATGACCCCCGAAGTGTCCACCGGCTCGACACCCAGCGCGCGGCAAGCGGCCTCGTAGATGACCACGGCGCCCCGGCGCTTGCCTTCGACGGCGTAGCCCGCGATGTGGGGCGTGGCCAGTTCCGGCAGCCGTATCAACTCCTCCGGTGGCTCCGGTTCGCCCTCGTACACGTCGAGCACCGCCCCGGCAATCGCGCCCTCCCCCAGCGCCGCCGCCAGGGCCCCGGAGTCCACCACCGCCCCGCGTGAGGAGTTCAGGAGGTACGCCTCGGGGCGCATCGCGGCCAGCTCGGCCGCGCCGATCATGTGCCGGGTGGGGTAACGGCTCTCCTCCGGGCCTGTCAGGGGCACGTGCAGGCTCACGAAATCGGCCTTCAGCACGTCGGCGAGCGCATCGGAGTCGAAGCCCGGCTCACGCTCGGCCAGGGGCGGATCGTGCCTGAGAACGCGCATCCCGAACCCCCGCGCCCGGCCCGCCACGCGGCTGCCGCAGTTGCCGTAGCCGATGATCCCCAGCGTGCGCGCCCGCAGGCATCCATCGGCCCCTGAAGTCAGGCTGCCCAGCGCGTACCACACGTAGTCCGCCACCGAGTCCGCGTTCGAGCCCGGCGCGGAGATCACCGTGATCCCTCGCTCCCCGGCAGCGTTGACGCGGCGCACATGGGCCGTGTCGATGTGATCGGTGCCGATGGTTGCCGTGGCGATCACGCGGCAGCTCTGCGCCCGGTCAATCACGTCAGGGGTGACACGGGTCACGCTGCGTATGGCCAGCACGTCGTAGTCCGCCAGGCCGGGAAACCGTTCGTCCACCTCCCGCCCGTCAACCAGCGTCACATCCCCCAGCTCACCGAAAAGCTCCCGCCCGAAAGGGATGTTGCGGTCCACCAGCGACTTCACGTTCGCCTCCCGGTCAAAGCTCAACGGCCCGCCCGGAGACGGCCGACTGGATGATGGCGTCGGCTGCTCTGGTCACCTTCAGGCCCCACTCCGCGTCCGCCACCGGGGCAGCGCCCTGTTCGATGCAGTCCAGGAAGTGCGCGCGCAGGTCGAAGCGCTCGTCCAGCTCCAGTTCCCCCTGCTGCTTGCCGCCCTCGCAACAGGCCAGCCGGCGGCCCCAGTCGGTGGTCACCAGCGCGCCCTCGGAGCCCAGCACGCCGCGATCATAGGCCGACGCGTGCGACACGCTGCTGCCCTCCAGCGTGCCCACTGCGCCGCTCTGGAAGCTGAGCGTGCACCAGACGTGGTCGTTCGCCCTCTGGTAATCGCTGCGGACGGCCAGCTTCTGCCCGTATACCGACTGCAGCGCGCCTCCCAGGGCCATGATCCAGTCCAGCTCGTGTATGCTGATCTCGAACAGCACACCGCCGCTCAGAGCATGGTCCGCCCGCCAGCCCGTGCCGCGTCCGGGGTCCATGTAGCCCATGCGTCGCGCGAAGATGGACCACACTTCACCCACCTGCCCGTCGCGCACGCGATTCAGCATGGTCTGGATGACCGGCCCGAAGCGCACCGAGAAGCCGACCACCGCCCGGACGCCCGCCCGCCGCACCGCGCCGGCGATCTGCTCCGCCTGCCCGCTGTCCATGCCCATCGGCTTCTCGCAGTAGATGTGCTTGCCCGCCTCGGCGCAGGCCACCGCGTGGTCGCGGTGCAGGTGGTTGGGCGAAGATATGACCACCGCGTCCACCCCGTCCAGCAGGTCGCGGAAGTCCTCGCAGGCCTCCGCCGATACCTCGCCGGCCAGTTTCTGCGCGCGCTCCCGGTCGGGGTCGGCCACGCCCACGACCGTGCTTCGCGGGCAGCCCTCGTAGTAGCGCGCGTGGCCCGAACCATTGCCTCCAGCACCGATCACGCCGATCTTCACCATCGTCCTGCCTCTTCCCTGCCAGGGTCCCCGCGCCGCGCGGCGCTCAGTTCAGAAGATGGTCCAGCAACTCGTCCATGTCCGCTGTCGCCAGGCCCACCACGCGGTCCGCCGCGCCGTAGTAGACCAGCAGCTCCCCGCCCGGCTGCCACAGAGCCGCCGTCGGGAACACCACGTTCGGTATCACGCCGCGCTGCTCGTAGGGTTCGGCCG
>JAWOCH010000404.1:0-6732 GCA_046483865.1 Candidatus Brocadiia bacterium
CCCGACGAGGAGGCGCTGGCAGCGGGCGTCTGGAGCGCGCAGCGCACGCTGAACCTGCCTGCCGAATCGCACGAGGTCACAGAGGCCACGTGGCGCGTGCCGGACGAGGAGGGGACGTATTACCTGGCTGCCGTCCTGCGTCGGGACGGGGACGCGCCCGTCATCAGCCAGCGCACCGTGCGGGCGTTGCGCGACCCGGCGACTCACCCCGCCGCGGCCAGCGCGCGCATCGCCGTGATCGGCGGCGACGAGGAACTGGCCGCCTGGCTGGAGCGCCACGCCCTGGCCACGCTTCCGACGACGCCCGACGGCCTGGGCCACGCCTCGACGGTCATCGCCTGGGATGCGGCGGCCCTCGAGTCCCTGGAGGCCGATGCGACGGCCGCACTGGTCGAGGCCGTCGAGGGCGGCGCGCGGCTGGTCATCGTCCAGCCGCAGCGGCCCGTCGCCACCGATGTCGTGACGTTCAAACTGGGCGACGTGGGGGACGGCTGGGAGCCCCGCACCACGCGCGTCTTCCCCTACGACGACGTGGCGCATCCGATGCTGGAAGGCATCCGGCCCGACTGCCTGCTGCGCTGGAATGGGTTCCTGGGGTTGATCGTGGAGCACAACCTGGGCGGCCCGGCCGTCGAGGGAGCCACCCGGCTGCTATGGGCGGAGCGGCCCGCCCGGCCGGTGGCCGTCGCCCTGCCCCGCGGGGAGGGCGAAGTGGTCATCCTCACGCTCCGGCTGCGCGGCCGTCTGGACCGATCGGAGGACACCTACGACCCATGCGCCGCGCGGATCCTCCTTAACCTGGCCCTGCGGTGACGGGGTTGCGCGGCGTAGCTCAGTCGGACGTGGCCAGCACCATGAGTTCCCCGTGCATCCCGCCGTGGCCTTCGCCGCAGTAGACGGTGCAATGGAAGTGGTGCGTGCCGGGCTCGTCGGCGGTGAACTCGATCTTCTGTGTCTCGCCCGGCGGCAGCCTCTCCTCTATCCCGTACGCTTCGATCCCCATGCCGTGGGTCACGTCCTCGCTGGTCACCTCCAGGCGGACCTTCTCTCCCTGGCGGACCACGATGGTATCCGGATCGAACTCGAACTGGCGCGCTGCCACCTGCACCACGCGCACGCCATCCTCCACCTTGCCAGAAGGCTCGGGCTGGCCGCCTTCCTCCGTCGTAGCCGTCTCCTCCATCTGCTCGTGATGCTCACCGGCGCTCTCCTCCATGTGCTCGCCGTGTTCCTCGGCGGGTTCATCGTGGTGATGCCCCCCTTCCATCATGTGTCCGCCTTCGTCCCCCTCCATGTGCTCCCCATGGTGTTCGGCGGCGCGCCCACAGCCGAAAGCCGTCAGCGCTCCCAGAAGAACGACAGAAATGGCCGCCATCACCCACGTTGCTCTCCGCTGTCGCATTGTCCTCGCCCCTCTCGTTTCCTGCCCGCTGCCTTCACACATGTTGTTCCCTCTGCGAGATCCAACTTCTGTCCTTGTCGTGTTCGTAGTCCGACAGTTCAACAAGTAGCTCAGTTCACGTGCTCGGTCACTGCCCTGCGACTTCGACCGCAGGCGCCGGCGCGCGCACATGGTGCGGCCAGTGGTGTGGATGACAGCCGGTCAGCGCAAGCATGCCGGCCGCCAGAACCACAACGACCACCAGCGTAGCTCTCATGGTTCACCTCCCTTCTGCCTGGAAACGGAATCTGGCTCCGCGGCTCTGGCTGTCCAGCGCCGCCCATCAGTCTTCGCTGGCTTCGTCGCCGCCCTTCCTGCGCTACCACAGGTATGCGTCGCGGCCGGTGATGGCCAGGTACAGTGCTGCTCCGGGGAGGCCGATGTCGCGCGCTTGATGGAAACTGAGCAGCACGAGCATCGGCCCAAGCTGAACGGCGGCGGCCATCGCGAAGATCGAGTGAACAGACCAAGAATCAGCCCGCCCGCGGTCGCCAGCTCGATAGCGCCGATCAGGACAACCGACAGATCCGCGCTCCACGGCAGCGACTCAAAGAGAACCATGTTCCGCATGGTCTGCGCCCAGATGTCGTTCCGGAACTTCCCGATCCCGAAGATCAGAAACGCCACACCCGGCGTGATGCGCGTGATGGTCAGCTCAATCCTGTTGTTCATGATCTGGGCCCCTACGCGGTCAGGAACGATGCCACGATGCCTCCGCAGAGGACCGCGATGAAGACGTAGGCCACGATGCTGTGGGCATCCAGCCCGCCTGCAGCCATGGTTTCCATCGTCTCGTGGTGGCCGCCCCTGCCTTCGCGCTTGTGGCGCAGGTGGAGGCGATGCATGGCATACATGAACCCGGCGGCCGCAACCGCAGCCAGGTTCATGAAGAATGTGTAGTCGAACGCGAAGTGCGCTACGTCCTTCACCTTCCGAGCGCTCTCGGGCGTTATGTCCAGGAGGAGGAAGCCGTAATGAAGGACCACCGCCGTCGCCACGATGCTGGCGTACATGACCCCGGCGATGTAGAGCGCCACCCGCCATCCGTAGTATCTGGCGTTCACCTTCACCAGCGGCGGCACCATCAGGTCGCTGTAGATAAAGCCCATGATGCCAGCGAACAGCACTCCGCCGCTGTTCAGGACCGTCGCGAGAGGGATGTTGCCCATGGAGCCGATGAAGGTGCAGGCGGCCACGAAGGGCGCCACCAGCGCGTTTTCGAGGACAACGATCGGGTTCGCCGGGTTCTCCTGGGCCATCTCGTTCAGGAATATGGCCTTCCAGAAGCTGTCGGGCACCAGGACGGCCACGAAACCGGCGACCGTGAACCCGATCAGGATCTCTTTCCAAACCATCTTCCATTCAAGCACGAACCGGTGTCCGACGCGGCACCAGCCTTCCCAGCTCGTGATGCGCTCCTTCCAGTCGAAGTCCTCCTCTTCCTCGCCTCCCTCTTCCTCCACCTTCTGGCGTGCCGCCTCCAGCCACTCTTCGGGATAGGTAAGCCGGATGAGTAAGCTGCTGATGGCGATCAGTAGGAGACCGCCGACGATCTCGGCGGCCACGAACTGCCAGCCGAGGAAGATGAGGATCAGAATGCCAAGCTCAATAACCAGGTTGGTCGAGGCGAACATGAAGGCCACGGCTGCGATGAAGTGGGCGCCCTTGAATACGAGCGACCGGGCCGCCGCCAACGCCGCGAAGGAGCAGGAACTCGAAACTGCACCGAAGACAGTCGCCTCGCCGATGCTTCTGGGAGTCGCTTTGCCGAGGTAGGGCACCAGGCGGGCCTTCGGTACGAACGCCTGGATCATGCCGCTGATGGCATAGCCCAGCACGAAGGCCCATCCGGCCTTCCAGAAGAAGCCGGCCGCGGTCTTCGCCGCCTCACCGTAGAGCCGCCAGAAGTCGTCCATCTCGTTCTGGCCCTCATCTCACTCCGCGCTGTGCTCCATGCCCCCGCCGGGGTGCTCGCCCTTCATGTGGCCCTGCATCTGGAGCTTCCTCGACCGTTCAGGCATCGGCGGCACTGCGATCCCGTCCCTCTGCAGTTCGTCGGACGTTGCTTCGGACGAAACCGTGCCGTCCGGGAAGCTGTACGGGCCGGGATCCTCGTAGGTCGTGATGCCCTCGCGCACCCGCAGCACGTTCGCCATCCCCCCCATCACCGTCTGGCCGAACTGGAACTTGCCGCCGAGCATGGGGATGGTGTTCTCCGGCAGCGGCATGCCCATCCGGGTCATATCCTTCATGCCCGTGGTGCCCATCGTCATGTAGCCGGGCACCAGGTCGCGGATCTCCTCGTCCACGTCTTTAACGTCCACGCCGACCATATTCGGGACGTCGTGCCCCATCTGGTTCATCGTGTGGTGGGTCATGTGACAGTGGAAGAGCCAGTCTCCGGGGTTGTCGGCCAGGAACTCGATGACCTTGGCGGAACCGACCTGCACGAGCACCGTGGTCTCGGGCAGCAGTTTGCTCCTGTCCTCGGCCCAGCCGCCGTCGGTGCCGATGGTCTTGAAGGCGTATCCGTGCAGGTGGATCGGATGATGGTCCATCGCGCTCAGGTTGCCGTACCGTATCCATACCCGGTCGCCGAGTTTCGCCACCAGCGGTTCGGTGGCCGGCATCACCTTGCCGTTCATCGTCAGGATGTTGAAGTCGGTCATCTCCAGGGCGTTTGGACGGCTGGTTCCGCCCTCGATCTGCCACTCGTGCAGCATGATGGCGAAGTCCCGGTCCGGGCGCTTCTGTGGATCGGGCTGACGCTCGTGCACCACAATCATGCCCGTAAGTCCCATCCCCTCCTGGGTCATGGCGTCGAAGTGCGGATGGTACATGAACGTCCCGGCGTCGGGGAAGATGAACTCATACTTGAACGTCTGCCCCGGCGCGATGGCCGGCTGGGTCAGGCCGGAGACGCCGTCCATGCCGCACGGCAGCAGCACGCCGTGCCAGTGCACCGAGGTCGGCGCCGGCAGGTGGTTGGTGACGTAGATCCGGACGCGATCACCCTCGGCCAGCTCGATGGTCGGGCCCGGGACGCGCCCGTTGTAGCCCCAGGTATGTATCTGCAGTCCGGGCGTGATCCGCCATTGAATGGGCTCGGCCACCAGGTGGAACACCTTGACGCCGTCAACCACCTTGTATTCGGCGGTCACGCCGTTCGGCGTCACACAGGGCGTGTAGTCCCTGCCCGGCTCGCCGGGCGGCGGGGCCGTTCGGGCGGCATCCGCCCATGGGCGTGGGGGATCGGCTTGCGGCGCGGGTCCCAGCGTCCGGTGACCGGCATAGGGATGACCGGCCGGCTCCTCGCCCGCCTGAGCGCTCCCCTGCCAGGCCAACAGCCCGAGCAACAGGACAGCCATGGTGCACGTCATCCCGCGGTTTCTTCCAGCGCATGTTCTCATCAGTGGCCTCCCCCACCCCTGCGACCGGCTGCCGTGCCGCCTCCGGGGCCCATGCTCGCCGCGCTGTCGGCAATCATCCGCCCCCGCAGCAGCGTCTCCATCTCGGCGCGCACGATCCAGTAGTTGCCCAGTGCCTCGATGTAGCGGCGCCTGGCATCGGTTTCGAGCTGTTTGGCTTGAAGCAATTCGAACACCCCCAGGAACATCGCGTTGTAGCGCAGTTGGGTCTGCCGCAGGATCTGTTCCCTCAGCGGCATCACCACGTCGCGGTAGTACACGGCGCGCTGCCGCGCCGCCTGCAGTCGGTAGCGCGCCATGCGCGTCTCCGAGCGCAGGCGCACCGCAAGATCGGTGTAGCGGTTCCAGAGCCGACGCATCTCCGCCTCCGCGCGCGCCGAAGCGGCCTGCCCCCGGTCGAAGAGCGGGATCGGCAACGCGAGCGCTGGCCCCACCTCCCACACTCCCGGGTCCTCGCCCTCCGCCTCGATTCCTGCAGCCAGCTCAGGGCTCACCGTTTCCGCCCAACTCACGCCCATCGCGCTTGCCGCGGTGCGCAGTTCCTCCCACGCCATGGCCAGGTCAACGCTGTTCCGGACGGCGCGGCTCTCCGCCTCGGACAGGTCCATCTCCTGCCCCGGGATCTCCGGCAAGTCGCCAGCCAACTCCCAGTCGGTGTTGCGGCCCCACAGCCCGAGCAGGATGTTGAGTTCTTCCCTGGCCTCGACCGCAGCAAGCTCTGCGGCCTGCACGTCGAGCTTGCTCTCTTCGTACAGCTCCCGCTCCAACGAGAGCTGCAGCTCGGTGACATTGCCGGCCTCGCGCAGTCTCTGCGCCATCTCGTAGGACGCCTCGGCGGCCTCCAGCACTTCTTGCCGCATGGCCAGAACCTGCCGGGCCGCCTGCGCCCGGACAGTGCCGACCTGCACGTCAGCCACCAGGTCCATGACCCCCGCCGTCACAGCCATCTTTGTCCGCTCCAACTGCGACGCAGCGACCTTCTTGCGCATCGGGATCAGCAGCACGTCGAGGAAGTGCTGAGTCACGCCCAGGTCATACGCCTGCCCGTCGTCGCGCACGAACCGGAAGGCTCCCTCGAAGACGGGGTTCTCGAGCAAGCCGGCCTGAACAAGGTCCGCCTGCGCGATGCCGAGTTGCTCGTAGGTGGCCTGGAGATCGCGGTTGTTGACCAGGGCGATCTGCACGGCCTCCTCAGCCGTGAGCCCCTCCTGGAGCATCCGCTCCACCGCGGCGGACACCGCCTGATCAGCACGCGTCCCACGGTGCCATCTGGCAATGCGCCCCGTGCGCTCGGCCACGTCGGCCTGCACTTCATCCCACGTCGCGTCGGTGCTGACGGATGCACACCCGGCCAGCAGCAGGACAGCCATGCACACGGCCGCCAGTGGCGCTGTGCGCTTCATCATGGCGCCACCTCCTTCCCGTGGCCTTCATGGTGCATCATCTCCATGGGATGCGGCGTTGGCGCCGGCTGACGCACGCTCAAGACGTCGGAGGGACGCACCACCGGCGCCGCCTCCGCTTCCGGATTGGCCGGGTGCGACGCGGGCACAGCCGGCAATTCCGCCTGCCACGCGCAACCGGCCACAAGAAACAGCAGCCCCCACACGAATATCCTGGCGTAAGAAAGCATGGCATGCCCCCCGATGGCAGACGCTCTGAGATCCCCTTCCCCCGGTCGGCCGCAACGTCACCGCTCTGATATCGGCCGACCCCATCGCCGGCGCACCGAAACGCGCAGCCCCCCGGTGCGACCCGCGGCCCGTCTCATTGGATTGTAGGTTCCGCCCGCCCAGCCGTCAAGACCGCAGTAACGACAGCCTGCCCCTCCTCATGCCGCGTCACTCACGCTCGTGGCGCAGT